>NZ_AAWS01000050.1 GCF_000169175.1 Microscilla marina ATCC 23134 | reverse complement strand
CCCTATAAAATAAGCAAAATTGTAAAACGTAGTCCTGCCGATGTAACAGGCAAAAACATCAAGCCTGGAGATGTGTTGATAGAAGTAAATGGGCAAAAAATAAACCCTGACCACAACCGGGAAAAATACTTTAGTAAACCTTCTTATGATCGTGAAATAACTTTGACGCTTCAGCGAAAACGCAAAAAAATAAAGGTAAGACTTCACGTACAATCGTCCAAGGCCTTGAGAAGACAATTGTACCAGGAATGGGAAGACCAACGCAAACATATAGTAGATAGTACGAGCAACAACCAAATTGCTTATGTGCATATGCGTGATATGGGAAACGGCGAGCTACGACAGTTTTTGAACTATATGACCGCAGAAGCCTACAGCCGCAAAGGTTTGATTCTGGACTTGCGGTATAATACAGGAGGAAATGTACATGACCAGGTATTAAAGTTTTTGTCGCAACGTCCTTACCTTAAATGGAAATACCGTGAAGGGGCTTTTGCGGTTCAACCCAATTTTGCTCCAGCTGCCAAGCCTATGACACTTTTGATTAATCAACAATCGTTGAGTGATGCTGAAATGACTGCAGCGGGTTTTAAACAACTCAATTTGGGCAAAATCATCGGAACAGAAACTTATCGCTGGATTATTTTTACTTCAGGTAAATCACTGGTCGATGGCTCGTTCTATCGCTTGCCTTCGTGGGGGTGTTATACCCTTGCGGGCAAAAACCTGGAGCG
Source organism: Microscilla marina ATCC 23134 (assembly GCF_000169175.1). Lineage (NCBI taxonomy): Bacteria > Pseudomonadati > Bacteroidota > Cytophagia > Cytophagales > Microscillaceae > Microscilla > Microscilla marina. The sequence goes on along the minus strand of NZ_AAWS01000050.1, from coordinate 65,927 downwards.
CGAAGGAGTTGCCCCTGATATTTCAGTAAAAAACACGTTTAAAGATCGCGTGGAGCATAAAGACCCTCAGCTCATGCGGGCAATTGAAGAGATAAAAAAACAACTGAAATAATATGGAAACCAATCCGGTGATCAATGCACTACTAGGAGTAGCCATGGGCGATGCGCTCGGTGTACCTTTTGAGTTTAGGCGAAGCCACCAAATGAAAGAAACCCCTGCAGTAGATATGGTAGGACATGGCACGCATAATCAGTTGGCGGGCACTTGGTCAGATGACACATCATTGACACTATGCCTCGCCGAGGCTCTGACAAAAGGTTATGATTTGGTAAACATTGCCCAAGAGTTTATTGCTTGGCGTTATGAGAGTCGCTGGACAGCCAGAGGCAAATTGTTTGACATTGGACGCACAACTGCAGTAGCCATTGCCAAACTTAAGTCTTTTCTGGAGCATGGAGTGCCTGAAGCGCTGAGCAATCAAAAGGGCTTGGGTGATGACCGCGAAAATGGCAACGGGTCGCTGATGCGCATTATGCCATTGCTGTTTTACATCAAAGGCAAAGACATACGCACTCAATTTAACATTATTTGGGAGGTATCCGCTTTGACACACCGTCACATCAGAGCCGCCATGAGTTGCCTGATATACCTTAAGTTGGGCGAACATCTATTAGCAGGCAAAGACAAACTGTTGGCTTATGAACAAACCCGAAAAGACGTACTGGCTTTGTGGGAAGTGATTGAGTTTCCAGAAAGTGAAAAAACAGTATTTGAAAAATCAGTGATACAAGATATTCGCTCCCTGCCTCGCACTGATCTCAAGTCGGGTGGATATGTGATAGAAGCACTGGAAGCTAGTCTATGGTGTTTTCTTACCGAAAACAGTTACGCTCAAGCTGTGTTTTCGGTGATTAACCTGGGGCACGATACTGATACTACAGGAGCTATTACAGGTGGTTTGGCGGGCTTGTATTATGGTATGCAAGATGTGCCTCCACGCTGGCATAATGTATTAGCGCGCCACGATGATATTGTAACCCTGGGCAAGCTGCTCTATGAAAAATATGGGGCTTAAGACGGTGCCAGCAATAAAAAACATTAAATTGTTGATAGTTCATAACAGGTGTAAACTTCAAGTCCTTCGATGCCAATACATATTGGCGCTTTAGGTAATAAGAGTCAAACCAGCCTCTGTTCTAATAGCAACTAAAAAGTATATAAGCTACTTATTTTAAGGGTTTATAGTTTTGTTAGTGAGCAATCGCTTTCATACGCTTAGGGCTTGTTATTACTTGGAAAAACAATGGCGTTCAAAATAGCATTTATTGAAAAGTCAATCTATAAACCTAAAAATACAACTCATGATGCGAAAATACACTTATACTTTAATGATATGTTGTGCACTATTAAGCGGGCTGACCAACTGTGGTGGTGGCGGCAAGTCTAAAAACGCTGACTCGACTGATACCTCAAAGAAAAATAATACTGAAGGTACAGCCAATAACAACGAAGGCGAACAAAGTAGCGAAGGTGGCAGCAATAGTAACAGTAATGCCAACCCCAAGATAGCAGAGATAATCAAAGAGTATTGTAACAAGCTTAACAGCTACGCTTATACAGATGTTAAAACTTTGTTTGCTAGTGATGTAAAGCGATACATTGGCATGAAAAACACCAGCAATGAAGCCATTGCCAAAGAAATAAACCGCTTTTTAACCACAAAAAGGTTTGTAGACTATTATGCAGAACTAGATCAGTTGCAAGTAGAAGGCAAGAAGGCAACTGTGCCTATCAACATAAACTGGGGCAACTACCAAACCCGCATGTTGGCAGAGATGGAGTTTAATGATGAGCATAAAATTGTATCATATAATGAAGCCAAGGCATTGCCGCTCAACCGAAAGATAAAAACTAAAAAAAAGAAGGTAGTGAAAAGCTATGAAAACTGTAATTATAAAAGTAAAAAGAGTGACTGTCCTTATATGTTGTTTGACTACGTAAAAGTCACCCAAGCCCCTTCAGAGACATTAAAAGACAGTATCAACAAAAAAATACTTGACTTTCTGGGCAGAGGTACACCATTGGGTGTGACCAAGGAGTCAGACCTAACAAAAGAGGCCAATCGTTTTGTAAAAGGCTTTGCCGATGCCTTAAAAGAGCGTAGTGCCAACAGTACTTGGTATACCAATAGTCGGTTGTTTTTTCGTGAGCATAAAAATATAGCCAGCATAATTTATATGATGGAAGGCTATGGTGGTGGGGCCCATGGGTTTAGTTCTGCGGGTGCCGCTAACTTTGACATCAATACGGGGAAAGAGCTTACCCTGGACGATATAATGGTGCCTGATTATTTGCCAGAAATGAAAAAGATAGCCACAAAGGTTTTTAGAAAGTTAAATGAAATAGAGGATGGAAAAACCATCAGTGATCACGGGTACTCAATGAATGATAACGAGAAATTTGTACTGGCAAATCATTTTTTGCTTGAAGGCGATCATATTGAATTTATCTACAACCGTTATGAGGCTGGTCCTTATTACCTTGCTCCTCCTACGGTTAGAATCAAATATGAAGACATTAAACATTTGATAAAAAAAGATGGTCCTTTGGGGCATAAAATCAAATAGGTTGCTTAAACAAAGTAGGATTCCTTGAACAAAAAACCTCTACACGAAGAATGTAGAGGTTTTTTTATAGTTACTCAGGTTTATATAAACAAAGGCAATGAATCTGCTACCTCCTTCATTTTTCTGAAAGGCAAGGCTTCTGAACGCTGAAGCCAGTTATCGGCACGCCAGACAGTATCTTTGCCTTCTACCACATGTATAGCATAGGCGTGGCGCGATTTGGGCGAAAGGTTTTCGTAGCTCAAGTGTACACAAGCACCATGCAAGATCACCAATGTACCTGCTTTTACCTCCAAAGGCACTGCTTGTGATAAGTCCCAGGGAGTTTCTTTGCCCACAAACTCGGTACCTTACCAGCAGCATTTCGACGAAAATGACGGGTAATCGGATAGGTTTTGTGCGAGCCAGGTATTGCCCACAAACAGCCGTTTTCTTGGGTCGCATCTTCCAGCGCAAACCAAAACCCAGTACAAGACGCAAGGTCGGTATTCAGAAAAGTACTGTCTTGGTGGGCGTTTACTTTATCGCCAATGCTTGGTTGCTTAAAGATGTACATACTTTGGGCAGCTATAGGGTCAACAAAACCTAAGTCAATGGCGGCTTGACAAAGCTCAGGAACGTACGAAAAAGCCTCAAAAACCGGGTCAATGTCGTGCATGGCGTGCCCTAGCTTATTGATGGCAAGTTGCTTGTCTTTGATGAGCTTTCCGTTATTGTCAAAAGCGTGGGTCTCGAAAAAACAACGGATTTTGTCGCCACTTTCTAAAAAGTAAAGGTCTGATGATAGTTTACGTTGGTCTTCGGTGCTAAACACTGACACCATATCCATATCAAAATCATCAATAATTTTCTGGGCTGCTGCTTTGAGGGCAGCAATACGTTCAGAGTTAGTAAAATTTTCGAGCACTAAAAAGCCATCGGCTTCATAACGTTCAATTTCTGCGGGGGTAAGTAAAGCTTGGTCAGCTATTACTTTGGACGTATCTGGTCGTTTGTAGTTGGGTGTAGGGGCATCAATCATAGGAGAAGTCATTTGCTTATAAAATGCGCGTAAAACATACCTTAGGAATTGTTCAAAAATAAATTTACACTCTGAGAGGTGATTTTTCGCCTTGATACTTCGTTATTTTTATTGCCCGTAGCGCTGCTATGGGCGCAAAAAATAGCCTCGTCTCAAAACAAAACCTCTACCTCAAGAATGGTAATTTAATTTCTCACCATTCCTTAGTAGTAAAACTACTATTTTTCTAGCAGTATGTAATTACGCTACTGATCATAGAAGTTTAAGTGTTGGCAAGATAAAGAAAACTCCAGGAATGAAAGCTGGGGTAACTAATAAAAAAGTAGAAATAAAATGCCTCCTAAGCTTTAATATACCCTCTAAAAAAGTGACATATTTTGATGTACACGATTAAGAGTAGGACTACCTGAATGCAAATACTTGTTATAAACCTGAAAATCAATAAGCTATAAGCAGTTTAATAAAACTTGTACAACAAAGCTGCAATCATCGTTTTTTACCGCAATCATTATTGTGTTTTAAACACAAATACTTACACTAATATTTCATACTTATTGCCAGAATTCTTCGTTTTATTTTCGAGGCGGCATCTTTATATATGCTTTACCAAGTGATGATGTAAATACCTTGTTAACAAACAATCTAACCCTCATCCAGCCCAGGTACCTTTTCCTTCAAGGTTTACAACAAATGTGAGCAATGACTGACTTACCTTTTTAATGTCCCATAAGGACACACTGTTTTGCAATAGTTTTATATCCTTCAATATTTTCTTTTTTTATCGATGTTGTTTATTCATCATTTAGACATTCTTTTGTTTCCATTGTTTGCATTATACCCCATACCTTACAACCACATCAAGTTACTAAAGCAAGCACCTAACGTATATATAAAAAATTTAATTCTACATATTCATTAACCACAAATATTTTCATCTATATACCGGCTATAAATCCATACTTTATTATCTTAAATCGTCAATATTCAATAAAACATCAAGCAGGTATAGGTTATGAATGTCAATACAGTTAATAATGTTGTTATAAGAGGACTATTAATCAGTTTAGTTTTCCTTTTATCCGAGTGTCGTTTTTTCGAAAAAGAATTTATTTTACCAAGTCCAACCGCCTTAGAAGCGGCAGAGGTAGGATCTGATAGTTTCACAGCTAAATGGAACAAAGTAACAGGAGCAGTGGGTTATGAGATAGATGTCGCAACTGATGAGAATTTTAATGATCCTCTGCCCAACTACACAGGCAAAAAGATTACGGAAGGGGTCTCATTAAAGGTTACAGGCTTAGAGGCTAGCTCTACTTATTATTACAGAACCCGAGCACTTATTTCCAACCAAGGATCACAAAACTCAAATATTATACAAGTAACTACTGCTTCTATAGATACACCTATCACCTATGGAGCTACTGAAGCTGCATCTACTAGCTTTAGGGCACATTGGAAAAAAATTCCTGAGGCTACTTCTTACTTGTTAGATGTAGCTTCAGACGAAAACTTTAATAATACATATGGTCAATATAAAGACTGGGAGGTAGAAGAAGATACTACTTTGTTGGTGAAAGACCTCGAAGTAAATAAAAAATACTTTTATAGAATAAGAGTAAAACAGTTCAACTCTATTTCAGCGGCTTCTAATGTTCAAACAGTTTTCACGAGTACTTTGGCCACTCCAAAGATACTTGAGCCAACCAATATTCAGTTGACTAGTTTTTCGGCCAATTGGAAAAGTATGCCAGAGGCTACTTCTTATCGTATAGATGTGTCAGCTGATCCTTTATTTAACTCAATGTTGACAAACTATAATGACCGTACTGTGGGGAACAATACTTTGGTGATTGCAGACTTAAATGCCAATACAACTTATTATTACCGAGTAAGGGCTATGAATGGTGAAATTACCTCAAATCATTCTGATATTATGTTAGCCACCACTAGCAACTTGACTGCACCAGTAGCCACAGAAGCTTCCAACATACAGCCCAATAGTTTTCAGGCCAACTGGCAAGGGGTAGACAATGCTTCTTTGTATTTATTGGATGTATCATTGGATGCCAATTTTACGCAAACTATTACTGGTTACCAGTCCAAACAAATCATTGATACTTTTGCTACAGTAGATGGTCTTTTGCCTAATACTAAGCTATATTACAGGGTAAAAGTGCAAGGACTCAATGCTGCTTCTACTTATTCAAATACTATCACAGTAACTACTAGTTCTTTACCTGCCCCTACTGCGGTAGCTGCCAATGAATCTAAAGCTTACAGCTTTATGGCACAATGGCAAAGTCAAGATAATGTGAATACTTTTTTGCTGGATGTGGCATTAGATCAGAATTTCACCCAATTTCACGAAGGTTACCAAGCCAAGGAAGTGATGGGTACCTCGCATAAAATAACAGGTCTTGATTTTAGAGCTACTTATTATTATCGCTTACGTGCCAAACAACAAACAAAGATTTCGAATTACTCTAATGTCATAGAGGTAATACCAGCAGTGAGCAATAGTTGTAGGGTACTGAAGTTAGAACATGCGGTTGGTGGTAATCCAGCAACATACTCACAATCATTTGAATATGATGGTCAAGGCAGGGTTTCTAAAATCATTCAATACTTGCAAGGTGACCTTCGAAGCCATACTGTTCACTACCATGCAAATGGCACTATAAATAAGGTAGTCTATTTATCTACCGGAAGCTTCACTCACCAAGAGTTTAGGTATGTATATGAGAATGGGAGAGTAAAGACTATCACACAATACGGGGTAAATTCAGGAGCAGTAAAGGCATATTGGGTATTTGCTTATAATAGTCTGGGGCAACGCACTCAATGGATTTCGTACAGAAACGTAAACAAAACTGGCCCAATCTGGAGGCACCATGACTATATTTATGACGCTAATGGTAATGTAGTAGAAGTAACCAATGAAAATGGGACAACGATCAAGCGGTATAATTACGATGACCAACTTTCTCCTTTTGCATTATTCAATCCAGATTTAGCCTATTATATTAAGACTACTCGTAACGATAGAAACTGGTTTTTGTTTACCCGAAATAATACACGAGAAGAGATTTTAGATAGTGGTGATGTACAAGGAACGATTCTTACTGCAGTACAGATATACCTCTTTTATTACACTAATATTGGAGTAGCTCACAATCAAGAAGGTCATAATTCTACAAAGTATTACTTAGATAATTGTGGGAACTAAGACTATTTTTAATTGGCTACCGATCAATGGTATTTTATATAAGACCATCTAAAAATGAATTACTGGGAGATTTGTTCTGGTCTCATTCAAGCCAGGTTTTCGCACAATATGTGGGATGTGGCTTAGTAACAGGGATTACCCCACAAACATCAAGAAAGCCTTCATCAGCTGAAAAGAGGGTTTTAACAAATTTATTCCCGGCTGTAGCTATTGTATATAATTACACTGTTGGGTAGCACAGCACACCAGAAAGTGAATGAGAGCTTTATGAAAAATAAGGTTTGTACATAGACATGGCTAGGTCTAATAGCCTAGCCTATATTAAAGTAGAGGACAATTGCATTGGCAAACCGAAGAAGGAATTAATGATTTCTTGAAAAACTTCACCAAAACTTAATTACGATCAAGCTAAAATTGAACTTACAATAATTATATTTTATTTAAACGTAAACAAAAAGTGTTTTTTCGCAAAAAAACACACATTAAAAGTGTTTTATGCGTTTTTTAGATTGTAGCATTTTATAATAAATCGTTTACCATCAAAAACAGTAAAATGCTATTTTTCGATTAAAACATTGCTATTTATAATATCAATATTTATTTTAGTTTTATCATATATCTAATAAACACGTAAAGTCAGACAATCATAACAAAGTAAGACTAAACACCACCTACTTTCAAATCATTTCAACCCCCAAAAGCAGCAAGTATACCTTGGTAATAACTAACTGGTGTACAACCAACTAATAAAATCCAGATAAATTCCTGAATGCCAAATATAGTGCTATTAGCAAACAGTAATGTGAGTCTATAATTGATAGATACTAAAAAAATTACTCGCTTTACTTTTACGAACTATGAATTATAGTAAGGACATGAGGTTTAAATTACTATTCATTTTGTGTTGTGTATCAAACATACCCTTATTTGCACAAAACATAATTACCACAAAGAAAAACTGGCAACTACAAGTACGTGAGGACATGCTTTATAAGAAAGCTAAAGGTCTTCAAAAGGAAAAGATTTATTCTGCCTCAAGAATGCTGGAATCGTTTACAGATGCCCCAGTATCTGCTACAGTAATAAGCAGTCAAACCATCGAAAAGACTGGTGTTACAAATATTACAGAGGCACTAAGACTTGCGCCTGGTTTGTTGGTTCAACAAAAAACTAATGGAAACTATGAGGTACACATTCGCCAAAGCAACTCACTTGGCGGTTTAATGCAGGATGTTCACAATCAACAAATATTACTCCTCATTGATCATATGCCTCAGTATGACTATTTATTTGGTGGCATTACTTGGGAAACCCTGCCTATAGATATTCAAGATGTGGAGCGAATAGAAGTTATCAGAACTCCATCGGTAGTTTTTTTTGGAGGAATGGCCATCAATGGGGTCATTCATATTTTTACTCGTGAACAACAAGACAATGAATTAAAAATTAACCTAAACTCTCAGGCTGGAGTGATGTCTACAGCAGATAGTCCATCTCTGGCTAATAGTAATTTGTCTGGCTCTCACCGTGGAGATTTGAGTTTTGGTTTGTCAGATAAGCTTCGTTTTCGCTTATCAGGTAATTATCATTTTATGAATCGTTCACAAGATGAGTTCTTTTTACTTAGTGAAAATAGGTACATTGTCAGTGACTCTCTATGGTTTTTCAAACAAAATGTTCCCCAAACTAATTTAAATACCACTTTGGCTAGAGAAAATTTGGGGGTAAATGTATTCACTTTTTATAAACCATCTAAAAAAGTATCAACATCTGCTCAGTTATTTTTTCAACAATCTCAAGCACAAACTATCTATACAGATGATACACTTGCCTTGGCACATAGAGAATCTAAATCATATGGTATCAACTTAAATACGCATTTCCATAAATTTCACTTGAACATGTCTCACCATGAAGGCGAAAAAGATTATGCTTTAGGTTATTCAGGAAATAATTTTAACTTTTCGCAAACTCAGGCATCACTCAATCATCGTTTCCATTACAAAGCTGTTGACTTACATTCAGGAGGAGGGTTTCTAAGTTCAGCCGCTACTTCTACAACACCCGTTGACTCCATAAGACCTACTCAACACCAGTTTGTAAACTACTACACTTTTTTAAAAGCAAACTTTAATATTTTGCCTAAGTGGCGTATTATGGCGTCAGTTAGAGGAGACAAATATGAGCAGATAACACCCATTTATTTGTCTTATCAATTGAGTACATCTTTAAAGTTAAATCAACACTTGATAAGAGGAGCTTATACTTATAATGAAGGTGCAGCATTGATAAGACAACTTCACCAACAGACAACTCGCTCTGTATTACCAGGTATTAATCCTAACAAAAGTCAATCTTTTGAATTAGGCTGGACTGCGAAAATAGTCTCGAATATCAACACATCTATTACAACTTTTTACAGTAATTTAGATTTTAATACAGTTTATCAACCTATGGTCAACCAAGGTGATACTCAAAATTATCGATCTACCTTGGTTCAAGCTGGCACAACAGCACAACTACAAGCTTGGTTTAACAAGTTTCAACTAGAAGGATTTATCACATTACAACGTAGTGCTAAAACTCTGGGTGAACTGCAAAGTGGTTACCTACAAAGTACCCCTCAATTTTACGGAGGGTTTCAACTTAATTACGCTGGATTCTTAAGCAAACTCAACGTCAATATCCAAGGTCACTTTTATGAAGGATACCAGTTTAATACCACATATGGTCAGGTGTATATTCCTACCCGTATGTTACTAAACAGCAAAATATCTTACAAGGTATGGCAAAAACACAGTGTGTTTATCAATGTTCGGAACCTACTTAACTCAGCCCAACAAGAATATGCTTTTGCTGACACTATATCAGGTTTATACCTCCTTGGAGTTAATATTAATCTATAACAATATAACAATCCATGAAATCTCATTATAAACATATTAGGTTATATAGTGTATTAGGGTTTATATTTTTATTGAATACTCATAGTCTTATTGGCCAACCTAGCACTCAACAAAAATTATCTGATTCGTTGAAAATAGCAAAATTGAATCAACAATTTGCCAAGGCTATTGAGCAAGGGCAATACGTTCGAGCAGAAGAGTATGGAACAAAAGCCCTTAAATTTGAAGAGACTAGTTTGTCTGTAGAAGAACGCATCAAAACATTGATGCTATTTGGTAAACTTTATACCCAAACCAATAAAATATCAAAAGCGCTTACTTATTATTTACAAGCCGAAAACCTATGCCAAAGCTTTAACGCTGAGAAGCATCTAGTTACTGTGTATAGCCTGCTAGGGTATTTTTATAAAAAACAGAATTTGACTCAAAAATCTGTTCAATATTTTCGTCAAGCATATAAGATACAGAAAAAAAACAACTACCAGGATAATCGTTATAAAATAATTGCAGAACTAGCCAATGGTTACACTGTTCTAGAGGACTATGTACAAGCGCAGGTTTTCTATGAAATACTGATAGCGAACTATAGAAAAAAAAGGCAAAAAAAGCAGGAAATAGAGGTAATTGAACAATTAGCAGTGATAGCCACTATTACAGAAAATTATACCAAAGCTATTGGGTATCAATCATTGCTGCTTAAGCATTTTCAAAAACAGAAAAACTCTGTAAGGGTATCTGAAATATACAATGATTTAGGCTTTTTGTACCAAAGAAAAAAAGATGCTCCAGGAGCACTTTCTTACTTTAACCTTTCAACTGAGTTTACCCAACAAAAAATAACCAAATTACCTCAGAGCAACAAAATCACTTTGTTAGTCAATACAGGTGTTGCTTACACAAATATCGAATCTTTTAGCAAAGCAAAGAAATACTTCAGGCAAGCATTAAGGATGACTGAACCTCAGGAAATTAAGCAAGCAGAAATTTATAATTACCTGGGAGCAAATTATTATCTGTCAGGTAATAACCCCCAAGCCCTTAATGTGGTAGAAAAAGCGATAGAAATTGCTTCCTCAAAAAAAGCCTGGTCTATACTATTAATTAGTTATGATTTGCTTTCGAGAATTTACAAAGCAGAAGAAAACAAAAAAAGAGCCCGAGATTACCAGAATAAATACCTGGAGGTTGAAAAAAAACTAGAGCAGGAAAAGCAACAATTAAAACGTGCAGCTTCTCAAAACCTTAAATTAATGGAACAACAAGAGGCCCGTATCAAAAGAGTGTTAGCTGAACAACGCCAACTCAAAGAGTTAAAAGATTCTCAGGAAAAACAAAAAAAAGATTTAGAGTTGAAAAATAATCTTGTAAAACTTCAAACAAAAGAACTGGCTTTATTAAAAAAAGCACAAGAATTGAGTCTGGCAAATGCTCAACGTACTCAACTAGAGAAAGTACGCCAAAAGCAAGCTTTACTTATTAGCCAAGGTAAGTTGAGAGAAGCTAATCTGGCCAAGGCCAAAACACAGGCAGCTCTTGAACTAGAAAGAAAAGAAGCTGAAAAGAAACTTCAAGCTAAAGAAAACCAAAAACAAATGGCTTTACTAACAAGCCAAAAGAAACTTCAGCAGCAAGAAATTACCCGGCAAAAAGAAAGAGCTAAGTTTGCCGTCGGAATTATCATCTCAGTGGTTTGTATTTTAGGGCTTGTAGTGTTTATGTTGTTTATTACCAACAGGAATCGACGCAAACTAAAAAAACAAAAGGCTCAAATTGAAGAGCAAAACTTTGAAATTACTTCCCAAAATGAAGAACTTCATCAGCAACAGGAAGAAATAATGGCGCAACGTGATAATATTGAGAAAAAAAACACACAACTCAATGCACAACATCACCATATTCAACAAAGTATCAAAGCTGCACTTACTATACAACGAGCTGTTTTACCAACAATAAAAAAAGTAAATGATTTATTACCAGAGCACTTTATTTTATACCGACCTAAAGACGTTGTTAGTGGAGATTTTTACTGGCTTGTAAAAGTAGAGAATCGTACTACTTTGGCTGTGGTGGATTGTACTGGTCATGGGGTACCAGGCGCTTTTATGGCTGTAATGGGTAATAGTTCTCTGAACAGCATTGTACGTGACAATAAAGTGAAAGAACCTGCCACTATTTTGACTTTATTGAATGAAGAGATTGAAATGCTGTTGTCTCAAAAAGAAAAAGGTTATAAAAATGGGATGGATATGGCGATTATAACCTGGGAAGAAAAACAAAATCAAATAGAAATGGTATTTGCTGGAGCCAAGCGCCCTTTGTATCTTTTTGCTCATAATAGTAATGAGCTGCAACACATAAAGGGTTCAAGACACTCTATTGGTTCAATTAGCCCTGTATTTACCCAAAATCATTTAACTCTTAATAAAGGGGATACTATTTATTTATGCAGTGATGGTTATTGTGATCAAAATAACGTTAACAGGAAAAAATTTGGCAGTAAAAGATTCGAAAAGTTACTGAGTGAATGCCAAGACCAAAAGATGGAAAAGCAAAAAGAAGTAATAGATCAGGCATTGAGTGACCATATGGGAGAAGCAAGTCAACGAGATGATGTAATTGTTGTTGGCTTAAGATTTTAAATCATACCACTACTAGACAATAATAATTTTTGTGCTCCTATATTTCTGTTTTTCTTGAGGGGTATTTTGAAGCAAATACAGACAAAGCGCCTCCAATAATTTGTCAGCCCTTCGCTTACTGGAATAATGTAAGCAAATACAAAAATGACCATCAAGCGTTTTTGATTGCCTTTCTACGCTCATCTTATCAAACTCAAAACCATTGCTCTTTGATTTAGGGGATAACAAAGATAATGTAAATCAAGCATTAGTAATTATTAGATTATGACCACTCCAGACACTCAATATGTAAAGAGTTCTTCAATAAGCAGTCTTGTGAAAATTTAAAAAAAAATTATCCAAGGGGGGAGAGATTTGACCCGCTGGATGTACATACTCATGAAGATAACGATCAGGCAAAAAAATAATAGTTCCCCAAAAGGGATCATCAGGCAAAATAGATAGTATAGCTTTAATACAAAAAAATAATAATTCCCTCAATATTTTTAACAAAAGCATTCTGACAATTCAGGGTGCTTTTTTTTGTGTTGGTACCCCTCTGCCTCCAAGAAAGTTTAAAAAAAAATTACCCAAGGGGGAGAGATTTGACCCACCGGATGTACATACTCATGAAAATAATGATCAGGCAAAAAAATAATAGTTCCCCAAAAGGGATCATCAGGCAAAATAGATAGTATAGCTTTAATACAAAAAAATAATAATTCCCTCAATATTTTTAACAAAAGCACTCTGACAATTCAGGGTGCTTTTTTTGTGTTGATACCCCCTCTGCCTCCAAGAAAGTTTAAAAAAAATTACCCAAGGGGGAGAGATTTGACCCACCGGATGTACATACTCATGAAAATAATGATCAGGCAAAATAGATAGTATAGCTTTAATACAAAAAAATAATAATTCCCTCAATATTTTTAACAAAAGCATTCTGACAATTCAGGGTGCTTTTTTTGTGTTGGTACCCCCTCTGCCTCCAAGAAAGTTTTAAAAAAAATTACCCAAGGGGGAGAGATTTGACCCACTGGATGTACATACTCATGAAGATAACGATCAGGCAAAAAAATAATAGTTCCCAAAAAGGGGTCATCAGGCAAAATAGATAGTATAGCTTTAATACAAAAAAATAATAATTCCCTCAATATTTTTAACAAAAGCATTCTGACAATTCAGGGTGCTTTTTTTTGTGTTGGTACCCCCTCTGCCTCCAAGAAAGTTTAAAAAAATTACCCAAGGGGGAGAGATTTGACCCACCGGATGTACATACTCATGAAGATAACGATCAGGCAAAAAAATAATAGTTCCCCAAAAGGGGTCATCAGGCAAAATAGATAGTATAGCTTTAATACAAAAAAATAATAATTCCCTCAATATTTTTAACAAAAGCATTCTGACAATTCAGGGTGCTTTTTTTTGTGAGCATTACTCAACGCCTAGTTCCAGAAAAGTTTTTTTTAAAAAAATTACCCAAGGGGGAGAGATTTGACCCACTGGATGTACATACTCATGAAGATAACGATCAGGCAAAAAAATAATAGTTCCCAAAAAGGGATCATCAGGCAAAATAGATAGTATAGCTTTAATACAAAAAAATAATAATTCCCTCAATATTTTTAACAAAAGCATTCTGACAATTCAGGATGCTTTTTTTGTGTTGGTACCCCTCATCTTTTGGGCAAAAAATACCCTTCCTAAAGTTAGCAAGGGATTTTCATCGTTTTCAAAAAATAATATTAGAAATTTTTATAAAGGCATCTATTTTAGTTGATGGTTGATAATTGAATCAATTTTACATTATCAATTTTAATAAAGCTTCTCACATCTATTATCAAAACATCAAAGTAAGACAAATGATCAACATTCCTTTATCCACCATCCATTCTAAATAGCTATGATAACATCATCGTTCAAGTCAGTTTCAAAGCTTACAGTGTTTTTTTCTTGATTCCATTCATGCGAAAGCGCTTTTCCAGCTATGCTCACCTCTTTGGGAGCTTGCGCCAAACCTATGAGTTCAAAAACATATAAGCGTTTTTTTGGGGCTCCCCCATAGCCTTTGCCTGCGACTTGGGTGCTTAATATAATCTCCCCCTTGTTTACTGTGGCTGCTATAGTGACCAATTCATACATGCCTCGCTCATAGGCATTGTTGGTTTTACCATCGTCAAAATACAACTGAGTTTGAGAGTTTTCGCTCCCCACGTAATAAGTCATTTGCAGGGTTTCACCAGTATAAAAAGAGGTAGATTGTACCTCAGGAGTGGTAGGTATGATACTGCCCGATTTTACATACACTGGAATGCTGTCCATTGTAAGCCCTACATTGATGGTACTATCGCCTTGCAAAAACTGATGATTCCAGAAGTCATACCAGTTGCCTTTGGGCAAGTATACATTGCGGTTTCTGATGCCTTTGTCTAACACAGGGGCTACCAAAATACTATCACCCCACATATATTGGTCTTCTACTGTATCGGGCACATTGGCAAACTGAGTAAAAAGTGGGCGAGCCAATGGCATACCCGTTACCGAGTTTTTCCAGGCAAGCGTATAGTTGTAAGGCAACAGTTGATAACGTAAATTAATGAACAGTTTGATGTGGTTTTGCACCTCTTCGCTCCAGAAGGTAGGTTCTGGGTAAATCTCGCCACAAGCATGCGGACGAACCACAGGGGTAAATACCGCGTACTGCATCCAACGCGTGTATAACTCTGGGTCTTTTTCACCATAAATAAAGCCTCCCGCATCAGAGTGCATATAGCCAATGCCCGACATGCCCACACTGAGCATAATCAAAGGTTGGGCTTTTAGCCCATCCCAGCTACGGCGTACATCGCCCGACCAAGGCACTACACCAAAACGTTGCGACCCAGCAAAACCAGCACGTGATAGTTGAAAAACACGTTCTTCAGGGTAGTCTTTAGCGTAGCCTTCAAATAACATTTGCGCCCACTGGTGCCCAAAAATACCATGTACTTCGGCGGCCTTGCCATTGACATGTACCATGTCTTCAGGGTGAATTTCGGGCTCGCACAGGTCTACCCACCAACCATCAAAACCGTATTGTTTCATATACTTGTAACGCTCCCACATCCAGGCTTGGGCTTCTGGTTTAAATATATCAAGCAAGGCAGCTTCGCCCCAGAAAAATTCAGGAAGTGTTCTTACCTCCCCTGCCCTATTTTTCACCAACAATTCGTTGTTTCTCAGGTCTTTGTAATGGTCTGAGTTGGTAGTAAAAAAGGGTTCAGTAATAGGGATGGTTTTAACCCCTTTACTGGCAAAGTATTGAATCATTTCTTTGGGCTTAGGCCAATGCTTTTGGTTAAAGTCCAGGTTACCCATACATTTGGGTTTTTCGTGATCAGAGAACCAGTACAAATCCAAAATCATCGCATCTACTGGGTAGCCCGCTTCCAGTAATTTGTCCAATTCTTCGGTGGCTTCTTGCTGGGTACGATAACCAAAGCGAGATTGGATATACCCCATTGCCCATAAGGGAGGCAAAGGTTGTTTACCCGTCAGTTGGGTATATTCGCCCATAAGTTCTTCAAACGATTGCCCATTGACAAAGTAATACACCATGTTGCCCCCTTCGCTAGTATATTCCAAAGCATCAGTTTGGGTTTTGCCAATGTCCATCCAAGCACGCGCGGGGTTGTCAAACAACAACATGTATTGCTCCGAAGAAGCCAAATGAGGTATCGAGTAGTTCATCACCTCAAAGCCCATCCCGTTGCCTGGCTCGTGCGAATTGTAGTTGAGGAGTTTATGCCCACGACGATTCATTTGCATGCCACGCGACCCCATGCCATACATGGCTTCATGGTTTTTGAGTCCAAACTTAAACGACGCGATGCCTTCCTTACGGCTAAACTCGCCCCCCTTAAGCTTTGAACCCGTTTGTTCGTCACAAAAGTTGATAGAAAAAGGTGAACGGGTAATTTCTAACTTCACTCCTTGAGTTTTGGCAACGATGTGATTGTCTTGTTCCTCTAGCTGCATGGCTATTGGTTCTGACAATACGGCTGCATATTGCTTGCTTTCAGAGGTGAGTGTATCTTGGTAGCTTACCTTGATTACATTGTTAGTGAGGGCAGCAATGGTATAGGTACCTTCGCCACACGCTATTTCTATTACGCCAGTCTTCAGTGCTTGACTACTACCGGACATGTTGCTGTTCATTTTTAACACGATTGATCTTCTGTTTAAGGAGTTTAGGAATGGCAAAAAATAACTTATCTTTAGAGAGACCACTTACTTTTTCACCCTTCCTTACCCAAATTATTTACCAAGACTTTCACCTTGTTTTATCTACTGGTTTAATTAATTTCTATAATCATAGGAGATTTGGCGGGCACAGTAAGGGTGTTTTGCAGGTTTAGCTGCTTGTCCGAAACAATGTCTTTACCCTGCTTGGCTGTACCCAATGACTGTGTAAAACGGTTTAGGTTAAGTTTTACTTCTTGCGAGTTTTTGCTCAACACTACCATTACTTTTTTGCCTTGGTAATGCCTGAAGTATACATATATGCCTTGCTTGGGAGCATAATGTCTTAACTTACCTTGATGAATGACAGGATTGTTTTTGCGCCAGTTCAATAGTTTTTTACAAAACTTTTGGGCATCTTTTTGCTGGGCAGTCAAGCCTTTCTGAGTAAAAGCATTGACTTTATCACCTTGCCAACCTCCAGGAAAATCAGCTCGAACCAAGCCATCATCACGGTGTTTGGGGCTAGTCATGAGCACCTCGGTACCATAGTATATCTGTGGAATACCTCTCATTGTGAGGTAATAAGCAATGCCTAGTTTAAAGAGGTGATAATCTTCGTTGACTTGAGTAAAGAAACGGCTTACATCGTGGTTATCAGGAAAAGTAACCAAACTGAAAGGATCAGCATATAAAAAATCGTTGGCAAGCATTTCGTACGCATGTATCCAACCTGAAAACATTTCTTCTTTTTTATTCAATGCTTTTACAAGGGTTTCGTGCAAAGGAAAGTCGACCAAACTGGGCAAACAAGCCTGGTAACCATCACGGTTTTTTTTGCCACGTTGCCAATAAGACACTATAGCCGGGTTATAAAACCACTCCTCCCCTACAATGTTTAGGTTGGGGTATTCTGCCATTACTTTGCACGACCATTCACTCATAAAACCCGGATCGCTGTATGAATAAGTATCCATTCTAATACCTGATAAACCCGCGTACTCTACCCACCAAATACTATTTTGAATTAGGTATTTTGCCATCATAGGATTGCGTTGGTTCAAGTCGGGCATCGTAGACACAAACCAACCTTTGTTAAACTCGTCTACATCGGTTTGGGCTACGTAAGGGTCTTGAATCACGGTTTTGCGGTGAGTGGTGCCCTTATATTTTTTATTCAAAAATCCTTTTTGGTTATTCACCCAGTCTGACATAGGCAAATCTTTCATCCACCAATGCTCCGACCCACAATGGTTGACAATCATATCCATTACTACCTTAATGCCTTTAGCTTTGGCTTTAGCACACAATTCACGATACTCTTCGTTTGACCCAAAGCGAGGGTCTACTTTATAAAAATCCGTAGTAGAGTACCCATGGTAAGAGTATTCCTTCATGTTGTTTTCCAGCACTGGGTTAAGCCATATTGCCGTAAAGCCCATGTCCTTGATATAATCAAGCTTATCTACAATACCCTTGATATCTCCTCCATGGCGTCCGCCTTTATTTTTGCGGTTGGCGCTTTCGCGCATAGCTGGGTGGTTGTCGTTTTTTGGGTTACCGTTGGCAAAACGATCGGGTGTAATCAGGTACAACACATCTGACGGGTCAAAGCCTTTGCGTTGTGCCGAGCCTGTCGCCCTTTTTTTGAGTGAATAGTTATAAGTAAAAACAGTTTTGCGTTGTTGCTTAAATAATATCTTAAAACTTTGGGCTTTTGCCTGACGGCTTATATGTAGGTTGAGCACCAAATAATTAGGGCTTTGTACTCGTATAGCACTTACCAGCTCTACCCCTTTGTTTTCAGAGAGACTTACATTCATTGCTGCCAGGTTTTTGCCATAAATCAACAGCTGTAGCTCAGGGTTTGCCATACCCACCCACCAAAAGGTAGGTTCTACCCGTTGAACTACTTGCTGAGCTTGAGTTTTGATGGCACTTAGGCACAAGCCCATGATGATGAATAAGTAAGTAATTTTTTTCATTGACAATGTATATATTAAGTAATGATCTCAGGTGTACAACCTGCTATTCAATTAACCAAATGATGTTTTTTTATGATGTCTGATTACCTTCTGGCAAAGGTTTGGGTTCGAAAGTAACTCGGCGCAAGATAGTACTGCCCAAAGGCCATAAGGTAACCTCTTGCAGTTGTCCTTGGGTGTTCCAGAGTTTGCCCTTAAGCAAAGAAGCGGGATCGCCCCAAGGGTTTTCAGTGTTTACCTGCTGCAATTGATGTTCAAATTTGCCTGCCTCAGTTTTATCAAAATAATAATTAATATTTTCGTTGGTGGTATAGTACAAATCATAAAACCCCTCCACTGGGTGCGACTTATGTACCGTTCGTTCTGCCTTGATGGGCAAAGCATATAAGAGTGAACCATAAGACAAATAACAATCTTGCTTTTGGTCTTGCCTGACTTCTACTTTTGCCTCAAAATTTACAGTGACCACATCGCCTGTTTCCCATTGTTTATGTATTACCCACAACTGATCTTGTTTAGTTGCTTTAGACCCTTCTATATGTATTTGGGCACCAGTAGCCCAAGCAGGTTGGCGCAAACAAAATTCAAAAGTTTGGGGTTGGTCAAGGGTTAGCTCAAAAGCGATTTGCTGCTCGAATGGGTAATTTGTTTTCTGCTCTATTTTGAGCGAGATTCCATTGATTTCAGTATCAAGCACTGATGCTCCGTACAAGGCCGCTACCAAACCAGTTTGACTACGCAACCACATACTTTTGACATAATAAGGGTAAATTCGTCCTGCATTGGGGTTACAGCAAACGGCTGCATCTTGATGAGTAGGCGAGTACTTATAACGCACCTGTTCTACTTCCCCCTCCTGGCATACATCGCCAGGGCGAAACTTGCCTACCATAGCATAAGAATTGTCAGTTTTGAGGTAAGCAATACAGCTTTCCTGAGGATGGCGAGCTCCTTGGGCAGCGTTAAATAACAGCCATTCGGCTTTGTCTGCCCACTGCATATCTCCTGTTTTTTGCAGCAAGTGCGTGTATGAATCAAGCAGTTCATGAATGGAACAATACTCGTATCCAGTTTCGGTAGCATCGCCATACCGTTCAGCTACCCACTCATCTCCTACTGGCCCTCCGCTGGGAGTAATACACTTTTCGAGCTTGGTTAAATAGTCACCCAAGGCTTTCTTCAACGATGGGTTGCCTGAAGCATAATAGGCGGTAACCAAAGCACGGATATGCTCATAAGTATGTACTCCATGCCCTTTGAACTTATACGCTGGATTTATAGCATTCTTATATTGAATGTCTTGTTCACTGAGCGTGTTTTGACTATAGTTTTCGTACAACCATAAACTATACTCCAGGTACACTTTTTCTTTGGTAAGTTGATACAAACGATCTACCACATCGGTAAATATGAGCCCGTGCCCTACTCCAGCAAATGAAGCTTTTACCCCAAAAGGGTTGGAAGCATGCGGTGGATATGCTTGCATAGTTACTCGCACTGCTTTTACAACTGCATTGAGCACTTTTTGCTCTTGAGTAGCTTCATAATAAGCCAGCAAACCCCTAAGCAAACAAGCTTGCGCCCAAAGTTCTCCGTTTTCGTTGTCAAAATTATAGCGTAGCTCACGGTCATATATTCCCAGGTATCCGTCAGGGTCTTGGCAACTCAATATATGCTCCACATACTTTTGTACTTTTTCAAGTATTGCCTGGTTAGAGGTAAGCACTGCTGCCCTGATGTAACCATCTCGCCAATTAGACTGAGTTTCGCTGTTCCACCAAAGGTATTGCACCTCCCACTTTTTATCTTCCGACTTGTTGCCCAAGTCTTTACTTTTCACATTTTTGCTGAGCCTATTTTGACCATAAATATCGTCTTCCTTGGTCAATTCGGGCACCAATTCATCTAACTTGCCCAAAAATCCATCTGTTAAATCTCGCTGCATTTGCTCTAGCACCCACCCTTTAGGTTTTATATGACCAAATGCCAACCATTCATATTTTTGTGCTACTGTATTTATGAGCTTAAAAGGGTTTTCTGACATAGAGTTTATCTTGTATTTTTATAAGTTTTCACCAAAGTTCAATGGCGTCTTACATTTCCTGTTTTGTTTGAAAATCCAAGGGGTTATCTATTAAAAAATTCGGGTAAGTACTTTTTGCAATCGCCTGAAATCAATACTTTTATTATTTGTCATACACAAAATGCTACTTTTTTAAGGGTTGGGATATAGCTCCATTTTACGAGGGAATGCTATATTTGTATCTATATCAAAAATAATTGGCTTTTTCTCGGAAAGCCACCTTCATTTTGAAAAAAATTACACTATATTGATTTTTTTCACAAATACGACAATTTAAATACTCAATTAAGTAATGAATCCACTGCATGAAAAAATAGTCCCTCCCATCGGCTATTCATTTAGGGTGCTCTACCTTGATCAACCACTGTTTACTTACCCTTTTCATTTTCATGAGGAGCTTGAACTTACCTGGATTATTCAAGGTTCGGGAACTCGCTATGTAGGCAACCATATTACCACTTTTACTGATGGAGATTTGGTATTTCTGGGCGAAAAGGTACCCCACGCCTGGATCAGTTATGATGAAGACGTAAAGCATAACACCAAAGCAGTGGTGCTACAGTTTAGAAAAGATTTTTTAGGCAATGCTTTCTGGAATACTCCGGAGGTAGATGAAATCAAAAAAATGATTCACCTGTCTCAACAGGGTATTCATTTTCAGGGAGATATATTAAACATATTGCGTAATGACTTACTCACGTTAGGCAAAAAACAAGGCATTGATCGTTTGAATGGAGTACTTAAAATTTTAGATACACTTGCCACCTGGAAACATTACACCCCACTAATTAATGATGAAGTAAATATTAATTACATGACTACCGACTTTGAGCGGATAGAAAAGGTTATGAATTTTATTTATCAGAACTTTAGAAGCGATATTAAGCTAAGTAAAATTGCCGAAATTGCCAATATGAGTTCTTCGGCTTTTTGTCACTTTTTGAAAAAACGAACCCACAAAACGTTGTCAAGAATTTTGAATGAAATCAGGCTGGGGTATGCCTCTCAGTTACTTATCAAAACAGATAAAAATATCAGTGAAATTGCCTACGAAAGTGGCTATAATAGTATTTCCTATTTTAACAAGGCTTTCAAAGATATTTATGAATGTTCGCCCAAGACTTATAGGGTAGAAATTAAAAAGAAAAGCAGGGTACAAGTATAGGTTCAAGACTTTAGCGATAAGCTTTTAAACTAAAAAAGGATGACCTGAAAAGATCATCCTTTTTTAGTTTGTATCATACAAACCTTAGCCGACTGTGGCTTTTGACTGATACCTTATTGCTATTAATACCCTGTGTTTTGTTTCAAGTTAGGGTTAGAGATAATTTCAGTTGCAGGAATTGGGTATATATCCCTGAATTTTTCAGTGGTTTTACCTGCAGCCACGTTTCCTTTCCAAGGCCACACACCATTTTCGGTAAACTTGTTGAACCTAATCAAGTCAGTACGACGGTGCCCTTCCCACATCAACTCTCTGGCTCTTTCGTCTAAGATAAAGTCCAAGGTTAATTGAGCAGAAGTAATGTTACCTGTAGTGTTGTTATAAGCTCTTTCTCTCAATTGATTTACATAACTTAGTGCGGTGTTTAAATCTCCACCAACACCACCACGCAATACTGCCTCAGCATACATCAAATAAACATCGGCTAAACGAAATACAGGAAAGTCAGTATCAGGGTGAGTACCATCCTGACCATTGGCTCCAGTAGATGTCTTGTTGATAAACTTAGGCGCAGAGTAGCCAGAGTTATAGTCTCCTACATTGGTGATTTCTTTGGTTTTACCTCCGGTAAAGAATATGGCTCTTTCGTCTATAGCACCTGTTACATCAGGAAAAAGATCTACAATACTACTGGTGGTGCGTGTACCTCCCCAACCACCGTTCATGCCAAAGTCTTTAGTATTCATATCTCCACCCAAAGACGCATTGATAAGAAAGGTCATTCCTCCCCAGGTTTGGGTTCTGGCTCCGTCAAACGGTATGGTAAAAATCAACTCAGGCGAAGTATGGTTATCTGCCATGAAGTTTTCCTGAAAATTAGGTTTAAGCGAATAAGCACCTGCTCCTATAATTTTATTTAAATAAGTAAGACTTTCGTTATATCTGGCAGTATTCACATACACCTCAGCGTTTAGATACAATTTAGCAAGTAACATCCACGCAGCAGCCTGACTAGCCCTTCCGTATTGTTGTGTCCCTGGAGCAGCCATTTTACCCTCTATGTCCTTCAACTCAGTCTCAATAAAAGCAAATATTTCGGCACGACTTGCCTGAGTTGGTGCATTATTGCCCACAGAGAAAGTTTCGTCGTACAGAGGAATGTTACCAAAGAGATCCAGCCCATGCCAGTAGCTCAACGCTCTCAAAAACCTGGCTTCGGCTCTGTATTCATTAACTTTAGCTTTTACTGCTTCGCTTACTCCCCTTTCGCTCAGTTTTGCATCAGAGGTTTCACGCAAAAACTCGTTTGTCATAGACACCTGAAAAAACACCCGGTTATACATGGCACTCAAAAAGTTGTTTGCTGGAGTCCAGGTATGGTAGTGAAAGTCAGGTAAACCAGCATCACCCCAACCAATCACGGCTTCGTCGGTAGACAATACCTGTGCTCCCCAAAATTGGCGCAAATAGCTAGAAAAGCCCTCATCTATCCCTTTGATGTCTGCCTGTCCGTTAGGTCCTTGCTGCCCGGTTACTGCCAATCCAGCATATAGCTTGGCAATAAACGAAGTATAAGCCGCTTCGTCAGCGCCAAACACAGTGGCTGCTGTAATGTCTGTTTCTGGCTTTAAGTCTAAATCTGTACAAGCTACCCCTGTTAACATTAGCAGGAGCAAGCAAGTAGTTTTAAATATATTTTTAATCATTGTGATTTATCTGTTAAATACTTTATTGAAAAAGAGGTGTCGCCCAATACTTGTTTTTCGGCGACATACATGCTTAGAAACCCAAGCTCAGTCCCATAATGATAGTTCTGGCTCTTGGGAAAATGTCATTGTCAATACCCAGTGCATCTTTATTGGCAACCTCCGGATCTAAGCCACTGTAGTTAGTAATCACAAACAGGTTTTGCGCGGTTACATACGCTCTGAGGTTAAACTTGTTTTTCAACAATTGATCAAAAGTATACCCTAGAGTAATATTGTCTAATCTAAGAAAACTAGCATCTTCTAAGTACACATCTGAAAAGTATTGAGGGGCTACAAAGTTGGTTTCAGTAACCGAACGAGGCATATTAGTAGGTACAATTTCGTTAATTACCCGGTTGTAATAAGCTCCGTTAGATTTTACATTATTGTATACATAATTGCCAAGATTGGCTCTAAAAGTAAAACTAAGGTCAAAACCTTTGAAGCGCATATTAGAGGTCAAACCCATTAAGATATTAGGTGCAGGATTTTCTACTGCTCTCTTGTCCAACTCATCAACTCTGCCGTCAGGCTTTCCATCTGGTCCATTAATATCTTCATATATATCCGCATTGTCTATATTTCCATCTCCGTTGTGGTCTATCCCATCCACCAATGGTTTGCCATCTGTCCCCATTTTGTGCTTAAACAAATAGAATGAGTTTGCCGCCTGATTCATTTGCAAAATCTGGACAGTATTCCCTGTGCCACCCAAAATGCCACCAGTCAAAATGCCCACAAATGCAGGGTCATTTATTTTAGAAAACCTTAGCAAAGTGTTTCGGTTCCAGGCAATGTTAAAGCCTACATTCCACTGAAAGGCCTTGCTATTGATTGCCACGGCATCCAAAGCAAACTCTACCCCGCTATTTTCCAACTCACCTACATTGGTCAATACCCGATCAGACAAATTAGCCCCAGCTGCTACAGGCACTGTAAACAATAAATCTTTGGTGGTTTTTTTATAATACTCCACAGAACCAGAAAGCCTTCCGGCAAATAATCCAAAATCAAGTCCTATATTAAAAGATTTTACCTCTTCCCATTTTAGGTTTTGGTCATACGCATTGGGGCGAATCGTATTTACGAAAGTATTGCCAAATTGATAAGCCGCTGTGCTATCACCCAAGGTATAAGTAGGCAAATAAGCAAAGTTTTGCCCAGCAATATCTTGGTTTCCTGTGATACCATAGCCTGCTCTTATCTTAAGGTCGGAAATTACTTTAGAGTTTTTTAAGAATGCCTCTTCACTCAGGCGATAAGCCGCAGCAACTGACGGAAAACTTCCCCAACGGTTATTTAACCCAAACCTTGAAGAACCATCGCGGCGTAGGGTAGCCGTTAGCAATAACTTATCGGCATAAGAGAAATTTACCCTTCCATAAAAAGAAATCAAGCGATTCTTCTGAATATTTTTGAATCCCTGCTTATTCTTAGGAGTAGCTCCGGTCAGGTCAGTAAATACCGAGTCTATATACTCTTCTCTAAAATCTTGGTAAGAGTAGCCCCCAGTTATATCTAACCTACTATTGATTTCCTTGAAGTCTTTGGTGTACTTCAGGTAAAACTCCAGCAAAGAATTGGTTTTGGTATAATCGGCAGTTCTGTGCTCCCCCAAAGTACCCGACTGAGAGCGCAGATTGGTGGGTAAAGTGCGTTGTCTATCGCCTTTGAGGTGGTCATACCCTAAGTTTAGATTAGCACTTAAACCTTTCAGAAAAGGCATTTGATAATCAAATTTAATATTTCCTAACGTTCTCAGGTTTTTACCTTGGTCATCAGTTAAGGCAAGCTCTGCCACAGGGTTTTTGGTTGCCAAGTCATTGGCATACTCAAAGTATCCACCATATTGGGTATCATTGGCATCAAAAATAGCTTGAGTAGGATCCATTCTTAAGGCTCCTCCTATAATGCTATTAGGCGAAAAAGTATCTTTATTTTGGGCAAGCTTAATGTTTGCATCTACGTTTAGCTGCTTGAACAACTTAGCATTTAAGCCCAGCGCAAAACTGATACGTTCAGCACTTGTTCCTTTCAAGGTTCCGTCTTGCTTTAGGTAGCCTAGTGATGTTCGGTAATTTAGCCCTTTTATACCACCTGCATAACTCAGGCTGTGATTTTGCCCGATGGCTGTTTGGTACAGCTGATCTTGCCAATTGGTACTGGTGTTGCCTAGCTCGTTTACCCTACCCGAAGCTTTGTCCTGTACAACAGTTCTAAACTCTGCCGCGTTGAACACGTCTATTTTATTGGCAATAGAACCCACCGAAAACCAGTTACTGTAGTTTAATTTTCCTTTGCCACTTCTTCCTTTTTTAGTGGTAATAATAATTACTCCATTGTTTCCCCGTGAACCATAAATAGCTGTTGCCGAAGCATCCTTCAATACGGTAAAGCTCTCAATATCATCAGGGTTCAAAAAATTTAATGGGTTACGCCCATCCTGAAAACCCCCAGGGTTTACTGCTGTGTTGTCTATGGGCACCCCATCAATCACATACAAGGGTTCATTACTTGCATTGATCGATGTACCACCTCTTATGCGAATTCTGGTTTGACCGCCAGGTTCTCCAGAATTTGATTGTACCTGTACTCCAGCAATTTTACCATTAATCAACTGATCGGGAGATACTATAGGTCCTTTATTAAAATTTTTTGAATCAATCTTAGTCACTACACCAGTAACATCTGATTTCTTTTGGGTGCCATACCCCACTACCACTACCTCCTGCAATGCTGCATCATCAGTCAGGGTTACATTTATCACAGTTTGTGCGCCTACTACTATCTCTTGTGTGGCATATCCTACAAAGCTAAAAATCAATGTAGCATCAGGTTTTACGTTGATAGAAAAAGAGCCATCTGACAAACTCGAAGTTCCATTGGTAGTTCCTTTTTCTATGATGGTAGCCCCAGGCAAGCCCTCACCTTTAGCATCCAGTACCTTGCCCGACACCTTAGTTTGGGCATAAGCCTGTATATTTAATAAGCAAAATACTAAAACCAAACCTAGCAGTTTTTGGTATTTTTTAGTCAATATACCAGCAATTTCCCCCAGGCTTTTAGGCTGGTCAGCTACTGCCAATAAATGGTTGTAAACTTTATTCATACGTTTTAAAGTTAATTTTTCAGTGAAATCAGTTTGGTATAACACAGCATTACCATTTTATCTTACTAATACAATGGCAACTTTAATTTGAGTAAAAACAATCCTTTTGATAGTTTACACTTTAGTGCTTTCACTGAGTGAACAACATTGTACTATCAATGAACTTGATTTTTTTTGACCAACTAGCCTAAACACCCGAAATAGTACTTATAGAATAAAATCTATGCTGGTATTATTTGTTTGTTTCTATTTTCAACCTAAGGAAAAAATTGAGTACTAGCCTTAAAATATAACTCATTCCAAAAATAATTGGCTTTTTCCCATAATTCTACCTCTTTTTTGTCAAAAACTTATCTCATATTGAAACTATACAATACAGCCCTGGCTGGTTTATTCAATTATGTTATATTTATGAGAAGCATCCCTAATGCAGGGTAGCTTTGCCCTTTAGTACCTTGCCAATAAAAGAGGGTAATATTATAAAAATCTCATCTGTTGAGCTTTTTGCATATTTAGTACTTTGCCAATATTTTCTGTATACAAATGTTCCTCAGTTTGCTTTCGACAAAGCATAAAAAAAGGCTCTCAGGACGGTATTGTCCTGAGAGCCTTTGATATATATATTTTTACCCTATTACTACAAGTGCCTAATGGCAACAATAATAGGTACAACTTTTCCTTTTTTGCTTATGCCTTGAAAGCTAATGCCTCCATTGCTTGAATAATTAATTTCATTGCCAGGAATCAATTTACTTGACAATACTTTTTTTACCCTTGTCTGAAAATCCCCTGCTTCCATCTCTACTTGTTTCATTATTTTGGCGATGTCTAACTTTTCTGCAGAATACAATACACAAAAATAATCCATTCCTTGGGTGTTATCCATTTTGATAAACAAGTCTTCATCAGGAATTGCAACATTATTGTTACTATACCCCAGGTATGGGCTCATACCCTGACTATGAGGAAATATTTTATATGTTTTACGAGAGAGGTCAGACGAAAATGCGTATACATAGGCAGGTTCATTATTAGCAATATACATTCTGAATAAAGTTCCAGAGTAATAAGGCTTATTTACCTGGTAATACCCATCTTTAAACTCTGCCTGCATATCAAAACCAGCCGATAAAGTAAACTTTACTTTGCCCGAAAGAGTAATTTGACGAGGCTGTAAAACAATCATTTCGTAGGCTTCGAAGCAGTAACGCTGAAAATCGCTGTATTTTACCCAAATAAAACCGTTATCTCCCCATAAAGTGCCCCAACTATTCATTAATTCAAACGCACCCCCATACTTCTTGTCATCATACCCTACTACAGTCAATGCATGCCCGCCATCAGGGTTGAGGTCTTCTTTTGGGTTTTTAATCCATACATCTTTGCCGCGAGAGTTCAAGAAAGACTCTGTACAACATTGCATCCCTATAATGACAGGTTTTTTCTCCGCCAGGCTTTTCTTTACCAACTGTACTTTACGCGTATCATTCTCTGTTTTAAATAGTTTACGATAATCTTGTACTTTAAAAGCCTTCGCGTCCTGTCTTAGCTTAGAAGTAACCAACTTGCCACATCTGTCGCTAAAGTCCTGGTATTTTACTACACCATCTCGCTTGATAACATCTAGCCCAGTAACCAGACTTGTGCCTTCCTGACAGTTAATATCTGAAGAAGGTTTAGCTCTTTCATATAAAAAGAAGGGAGAGAAGGCGTTTTGGGTAACCGAAATAGGATCAGTGATGTTTTTCTGACGGGCATACAAGACAGTACGTGCGGCATAAGCCGCAGACCAACCCACACAGGTTCCATAAGCTCCTTGATTTTTTGGAATAGGGGCGTATTTTCGCAGAGAAACTTTTGCGGGTAAGTTTCGATAGTCACCTCGCATCAAAGGTGCCGCTAGAGGTACAGTTGCGTATTTATCTTTGTCTAACACACAGCCTGTTCGATATTTTTGGGCATAGGATGGACTAAATACACCCAACACTAACACCAATGCTATAAAATGATTAAGATAGGGATTTTTTTTAGTCATTTTTGAGTCTTTATTATTTCTAATGAATTTGGTACCAACTAAAAAAGGAACCACCAACTTCAACGTTAGTTGATTCCTTTTTTAAATAAAGTTTATATTAAAATCTTTACGATTTAACGAACAACAAACAAGAACTCACTTCCTGGTTCATTGCTTCCAAACTCACCAGAACGAGGGTTTGGAGTTACCGTCTGAACAAATTTCAAAATCTCAGCAATACTCAAAATTCCATTTTCTCCTCCTTCACTACGTAAAGCTGTTAAAAATCTACGGGCAAAAGGTGAGTGATTACCCGCACGACCATCTGGTACATACTCTTTACCACCAGAAGTCAGGTAACGACGTGTTTTGTAACGTAGTTTACGGTTCACGTATTCGGCTCTGCTTTTGGTAAGCTCATGCTCTTTCATTCCTCTTGAAGCAATCAAGGGGTCAAAAGTTCCTCCAAAACAAACATCCATCATCAAAAATACATGCTTACAATTAATATTATTGATGTAGGTTCTAAGGTTAGAGTGAGAAATGTAACTACTCTTAGACTCATCGTTTAATTTAGAGTCTTTAGTCACAAGATAACCTTCTTTAAAAACTTCGTCGAACTGTCCATGTCCTGCAAAGAAAATAAACAATTCATCGTTGTTTTCATATTGTTTTTTAGCGTAACTTCTTAGCTTAAGTACTATTTCATCCTTGGTTGGGTTTAACAAAAGGTCTATTTCAAATCCATAGATTTCTTTCAAATCTTTGGCGATGGCTTTTGCATCGTATACGGGATTCATTAAGTTATCCCAATGAGTATACTCGTTGGTAGCCACTAACAAAGCTCGGTGGGTACCTAAAATCAAATTTTCTTTTCCTTTTTTCTTAGAGATAGGAGTCGCAGCTTTCACTTTTCTCTTTACTACAAACTCTTGGGTAGATGAGTTGCCTCGTTTGTCGGTAGCTCTTACTTTTACCAGGTTTTCTGCTTTTTCAAGAACTGTCACTCCATCAAAATTTCCTGAATGATCTAGTCTTGCTGGATTGCCATTAATTAATACACTGGCTACTCCGCTTTCATCTGTTACTTGCCCAGCAATCGTAATTTTTTTATCTTCTGCCACTACAATGACTCCGCGTGTGTTATTATTAGCTGCCAAAGGCGTGCTAATACGAATGACAGGCGGCTGAATATCGTTCAGGTTACGTCCTATTCGCATGGCCAATGTTTTAGCTTTTGATAACCCTTCACTTTTTGTAAAAGTCATTGCCGTATTGGCATATTTTAACGCCTGAGGAGTTTCTCCCATATCAAACAAAATATTGGCACACAAAAAGTTGTTAGTAAAGTTATTTTCTAGCTTTACCGCTTTCAAAGCCCATTTTTTAGCTTCAGTCAGCATTTCTTTGTTTTTATGAGAATGCTCAAACAACAACCAGGAGATATAATGATAGTCAGTTGCTTTCCTTGCCGAACGCAAATACTTTTGGAGATCTGCTGTCATTTGTGCCTCTTGGTTTACCCCTGAATAACGCTTGGCGATTCCGCGTACTGCATACGCTTTCACAAACCTTCTATTGTTTAGAATGGTACGATGAGCATCTTCCAATGCTTTGTCGTAGTTTCCTAAAGTCAGTCTCAAAAGAGATCGGTTATAAAGTCCGTGGGTATTTCGTGGATTTAAATGAATAGCAGCACTGTATTCTTCTATTGCCCTTGTAGTTTGGCGGGTATTGCGGTAAAAGTCTCCCAAGTAGTTGCGATACATATACTCTTTGGGATCGTTTTTAGCATTTTGAATGGCAGCTTTTAAATCTTCAGATGCAGCCTGACGATTGCCTTGCGCAGCTTTTACCAACCCTCTTACACTCAATGCATAAGCATAGGTTTTTGATATTTTAAGTGCTGCATTACAGTCTCTCAATGCTTTTTTATAACGTTTTAACTCTAAAAATGCCTTGGCTCGATCTACAAAGTAGGTTTCGTCGCTATAAGCAATTTTAATTGCTTGATTATAATCAGCAATCGCTTGTTTATAAAGTTTAAGGTTATACTTTACCAGTCCTCTAAGGTGGTAACTAGCAGATGATTGACGAGGGTCTATCTCTATTGCCTTATTGAAATCGGCAAGAGCTTTTACATATCTTCGTACACGAAAATATGCTTCCCCACGATAATGATAAGCATCGTCTGAGTGGCTATTCAAATTGATAGCCTTCGTAAAATCTTGTATGGCCTGTGCGTAAGCACCTGCTTCACTTTTTGCTTTCCCCTGAGATAGGTAGGTATTGGCACTTTGAGCGAACAATACTTGCGAACCTATATAACTCAGTGTGAAAAAACATGCAAAAAATGCGGTTAGTTTTTTATCCTTCAGCATAGTTCAAAAGAGATTTGAAACTTTGGATAGAGTTTAACTTGTTTAAAAATATTTAAATAAACACTGGTTAGTTGTGATGTACTGTTTATCAAAGTGTATTGTTTCAAGTAGGAAGATGTGTGTTGGGTTAATTCAGAGTCATTTTTTGTTTACACATCTTAGTTGTAATTATTTTAATGTAAATAGGACAACATATTCACAATACTATCTTTCAAACGTGTCCACAAATTAGATTATTTTGTTTAATTGTGCAAATTCTCATTTTTTATTTGTTTGATAAAGTGTAAGAATTTGAGACATTTACTAAAAAACGTCCGTATTTTTATCTCTATAATACTCTTAAGTAATATCTATGCCAAAATATGAGAACCTTTTCAAAAATATAAACGTATAAAGTTCTATTTATTAACAAAATAGTTATATCAACAACATTCAAGTTGTGACACCATTCCTTTATATTGCTCACTCACAATCAAATAAAACACTCATTTGGAATCTGCTTCTTGATAACAGTCTGATCATCTGTATTTTTTTTAGATTTATCTGTTACTTACATACTCAGGAGCATTACTTATGCCAAATAGATCATTGATGCTATATACAAGCATTTTTTTAAGGTCTGTATCTGGGACATTAACACCAAATCTCTGAATAATGTAAGTTTATATGATACAATCCAATCACTGAATTGTACTTATTTCATGCTTTTACAGACATTATGCAAAGAGTTTTTCAGCATTTTTGGTCGTATTTTGGGCTACTTCTTCTACTGTTACCCCTTTTATCTCAGCGAGTTTTTGAGCGACTAGTGGTACATAAGCCGACTCATTACGTTTGCCTCGATGAGGTACAGGAGCCAAATAAGGGCAGTCTGTTTCAAGTACCAGGTGCTCTAACAAAACCTCAGGTAAAACCTTGTCTAACCCTCCGTTTTTGAAAGTTGCCACACCGCCTATTCCCAAATAAAACCCAAGCTCTATTACTTGTTGGGCATCAGCTACGCTTCCAGTAAAACAATGAAATACTCCAGTCAGTTTATCATCCATTAACGGTTTAAGCAGGTCAATTGTTTCCTGAAAAGACTCTCGACAATGAATAACAATAGGTCGTTGGTGTTTTTTAGCCCACCCTACTTGTATTTCAAAGGCTTCTGCCTGTTGTTCATAAAAATTTTTATCCCAATACAAATCTGTCCCTATTTCGCCTACAGCAGCAAAAGGTCGCTTGTTAAGCCAATCTTCTACCAAGTATAGTTCTTTTTCAAAGTCCTGTTTTACTGAACAAGGGTGCAGCCCCATCATAGCAAAGCAATTATCAGGATATTTGGCTTCTACTTCAAGCATACCATCTATAGAGGTATGATCAATATTAGGTAAATATATTTTGTTTACGCCTTGCTCAAATGCGCGTTGGAGGGCTTCTTCTTGGTCTTTTTCAAACTGTTGGGCATAAATATGGGCGTGGGTGTCGATAAACATATAAGAATTTAATTTGGTTTTAATCGTATATTTTAAATGTTTGACAAAATAATAGTTTGCAAAACGCAAAAAAAACTATTATATCACTATTGATTATTTGAATTATCTAATTAATCTGGCATTTTACAGAATTTTCTCTTATTTTTGTCCTACTAATGAAATGCAAAACTACAACATATTATCACTCAAATAAATACTATCATTACTCTTTTTTCTTTAGAGGAATGAGGCAGTTTCTTACGTGTTTTAGAAAAAAATAATTAATTTATAGATTATTAAGCCTGGTTCCCTAAAGAACGAGGCTTTTTTTATTTACAAATAACAATATAACATGGAGCAAATATATTCAAATTACACAGAGGAAGACTTTAAGGTTTGGGAGTTACTCTACAATCGTCAAATGAAAATATTGCCTGAAATGGCGTCAAAAGATTATTTGGAGGGACTCAAAATCATTCAGTTTGATGAAAAGATTCCTAAATTTGATGAGATAAACAAAATATTAACTGTTGAGACAAACTGGAAAGTCTACTCTGTGCCAGGTTTGATTGCTGACAAAGAGTTTTTTGAATTGATGCGAAATCGTAATTTTTGTGCATCAACCTGGCTCCGCAAAATGAAAGAACTGGACTACCTGGAAGAACCAGATATGTTTCATGATGTGTTTGGGCATGTGCCTTTGCTTACCAATAAAGCTTTCTGTAAATTTTTGGAAGAGTTGTGTCGCATAGCATCTGATCATATTGAAAACAAAAATGTGGTAGAAGCCATCGCACGTGTCTATTGGTTTACAGTAGAATTTGGTTTGATCAGGGAAGCAAAAGGCTTACGCATTTACGGTGCAGGTATTTTATCATCAAGTGGTGAGTGCGAATATTCGTTGTTTAGCGACAAGCCTAATCGTTTTGATTATGATGTGCAAAAAGTGATGGATACTGACTACATCAAACACAAATATCAAGAGGAGTACTTTATTATTGATTCGTACGAGCAATTATACAACTCTATTCCTGAGATAGAAGCCAAAGCAAAAGAAATAGATGACAAAGGCATTATTGTAAAGCCTGCTATACAGCCTCAGTATAAGTAGTTTTTGATATAAACAATAATTGTTAGCCACAAAGCAACCCCATTGCTTTGTGGCTTTTTTGTACTTGTTTGAATGTATGGCGACCTTATTTAGAACAGAAAAATTTCAAGAATGGATTTTTTGTGCTAATTTTATTGGATTTTTGTATTCAAAATTACCCTTTTTTGAAGCAGTAGCTTTGTTATATAGAAATAAGGATGGTTTTGAGGCAAATATGGTTACCAATTCTTCGCTTAAGCTATTATTAAAAACCAAATAGGCTATACACCCTAAGTAAAACGGAAAATGTTCTAATGTAAACAAAATACCTGGTTGGTAAACGATGCTGCCAGAACTAGAGCTATAGTAGTCTCTTAGAGGTGGCCACTTTTTGAAGAAACGCATCTATTGGATAGGGTGTTTGTTAGAGCAGGTGAGTTTTGTAGTTTTAACTAAACGTGTCAATGGGGAATTATTGAATTTAACTTTATGCAAAAAACAAAATTAAAACCTAGTGATGCAGAATTATTAACTTGGCTGAAGGAAGGTAATGAAAAAGTTATACAAATCTTGTTTGATACTTTTTATGTTTCGCTCTGTAAAACAGTGAATCGCATTGTTCATAATACGACCATAACAGAAGATATAGTTCAGGATGTATTTTTGAAGATATGGCAAAAAAGAGGGGATTTGAATATACAGATTTCGCTTAAGGCATATTTACATAAAATGGCAATTAATGCAGCTTTGAGTCATCTAAGAAAAAAGTATAATACATCGAGTATTGATGATGCTTCGCCACAACAAATAAGTAAGCATGCGTTTAAGGAAGTAGCCACTGAAAAAATGGAGTTTAAGGAACTAGAGCTTCAGGTAAACGAGGCCATCAATGAGCTCCCACCTAAGTGTCGTGAAGTGTTTATATTGAGCAGGTATGAAGAGCTAAGCTACAAAGAAATAGCCCAACAGATGGGAATATCGCCCAAAACAGTAGAAAACCAGATGAGTAAAGCGTTGAAGCATTTACGCAAAAAACTTGCTGCATATATCAAAAACATATTGCTTTTTTTGACTCCTTATGCTATTTGGGAATATTTTTTATAACAGATAAAAGATGCCCTAAAAAACGATGAAAAATGATAGGGGTAGATTGTACTTTTTATATCCTTACTATTATAAAATACTCAAGTAATGGAATTTGAAAAATACCTGGAATTAATCATAAAAAAACGCCATAATAAGCTTTCTCGTGAAGAAGCAAGTTTATTAGATCACTGGCTTCAAAAAAGTTCTGACAATCAAAAAATACAAGAAGATATACAACAAATATGGAAGCTTACCCAACATTATCAAGAAAGCTATGAACCAATAGTACAAAATGGATTTGACAGGTTTCAGCAAACCATCCATGCTTCACCTATTAACCATCACTATACAACACTCATTGTAAAAGTTATGCAAGGTAATGCTTCTACAGAAGAGGCAAGCTCTTTGGAAGAATGGGTGAACCAAAAACAAGAAAATGCTGATTTGCGTCAAGCAGTAGAAAATGTGTGGACTTTGACCCAACAATATCAGGCAAGTTATGAACCCAATGCCAAAGCTGGACTTGCCCGTTTTAAGGATGCACTTGCCAATGATGAGCAATTGGTTGACCACTCACCCACTGCTCATGATGAACTATTGACCGACCTGATTACCAAAAATCTTAGCAGGAATATATCTTCTGAAGAAGCGGATCAATTAGATGTTTGGTTGACCAAAAACAACGAAAACAAACAACTATACGAAGACCTGGTAAAGGTGTGGGAAAATACAACTTACTACCAGGAAAGTTACCAACCTGACACTGCTCAAGGCTTGGCAAGGTTTAACCAGTTGATTGTTGATACAGACAAAAAAAGTGATGCTCCGGTCAAATCGCTGAACAAAAAATCAAGTCAAAAATTCACTTTGGTAGGCATAGCAGCTACGGTAGCATTGTTGTTAGTGGCTGGTTATTGGTTGTTCTTTCAGTCATCGTCTATTACTGTGGTAGCTACAGCCAACACTACTCAAACCATTACACTACCCGATGGCAGTACCGTTTCTCTTAATAAAAATAGTGAGCTATCGTACGACAAAAAGTTTGACCCCAGAATTGTAAAACTGAAAGGAGAAGCTTTTTTTGAGGTTACCAAGCAAGGTGGTAAACCCTTTTCTATTTTTAGCAATGGCACCAAAACAGAGGTATTGGGTACGTCATTTAATATAAAAACAAGCAACAAAAACAGTGATGTTGAAGTAACAGTAATTACAGGAAAAGTAGCTGTCTCGCTTGAAAAAGTACCTCAAAAGAGAGTTCTACTTGCTCCAGGTGACAAGGCTGTTTGCAAAAAACAGGTAAAGCTTATCAAAAAAGAGAAAAGTAGTAATCAAAATTTTTTAGCCTGGAAAACTCGCCGTCTTGCGTTTGAGAACCATACTTTACAAAATATTATCCCTGAGTTAGAACGTTTCTATCAAGTAAAAATAGAGCTGACTAATTCAAAAATGTTAAACTGCAGATTTACTGGAACATTTGATAATGTTGCATTGGAGGAAGCACTGGAGATTATTAAGTTCACCTTTAATGCTTCTTACACAAAATCAAGCAATAAGTATATTATCAAAGGCAAAGGCTGTAATTAGGTCACTAACATACAGTTAAGTTTTTATGATAAAATGGCTGGCAATATCGTTTTTGCTTCTCTTTGGGATGCCTGATAGCTTTGGGCAAAGTGTAAACCTGAGCAAAATTGTCAGTTGCAACTATAAAAATAAAACCTTGCAGGTGATACTAAAAAAACTTGAAAAAAAGTATCGCCTTCGGTTTTCTTATAGCAGTAGCCTTTTGCCACTTGACAAAAAGCTTACACTGAGTGTAAGAAAACAACCCCTCAAAAAGACTCTTCATCAACTTTTTAACCCTCTCGATATCCAATACGCTCTGATTGGAAATCAACTTGTGTTGAAAAAACAGGCTGTAAACCCACGCAGTTATTTATCGTTTTCTACTCCCATCGTTGACCAAAAGCCTGTCACATCAAAAGTAGAAATTAGTATTATAGACGCTGCCAGTGGTGCCACGATTCCCAAAGCTCATATATTTAAAAGTGATTCTATTTTGGTAGGTACAAGTGGACCTCAAGGTAGATTTAGCATTAGATTGAGCCCTACCCAAGAGGTAACGCTGACTTTTTCGCATGTAAGCTACGAGCCTGTTACCAAGGTGATCAACCCTTCTACTCAAAAAGAGTACGCAATATGGCTTATTCCCAAAATTGAGGAATTGAAAGGAGTCACTATTTCTATTGATCGCGATAAAAGATGGAAGAAGCTTTTTAATAAATTTAAAGATGATTTTTTGGGTACTTCGGCCAATGCTGCACAATGCAAAATTCTCAACCCTTGGGTAGTAGAGTTTCTGGAAACGGCTCAGGGCATTAAGCTTAAAAAGAAAAGTGAAGATACTTTAGAAATTGAGAATTATGCTTTAGGTTACAAGCTTATGTTCTTGCTGAGTAAGTTCGTTTTAAGAAACGACGATGTGTACTATAAAGGGCAATGTTGGTTTTCTGATTTGTCGCCCAAAAACAAAAAACAGCAAAGACGCTGGCAAAGAAACCGTCGAAGGGCTTATAAAGGGTCGTTTAACCATTTTTTGGCGGCAATGGCACACAATAGAGTCACCAAAGAAGGGTTTGAGGTAATGGTATCTAAATACCCCCCTTACAAAAGCAATGGTTTTTATTTCAGTGTTCCTCATAAAGAATTGTTACGCCCAGGAAAAAAGCAGGGAGAACACCTGTTTGTGTCGCCTTATTATGTCAAGGTTACTTATTATGGTGAACTAGAAGAGTATAATTATATTAAATGGTATAAGCGTAGCAATCCTTGGGTAAGGGGGCATTTAAAACCCAGGGCACAACTTTCGTGGATTTGGCTTGGTGCAGGGATTGTAAAATTTAACAGTAAGGGACGGATTTTGAACGATGCCGAGCGGGTAATCAGGTACGGCTATTGGGCTTGGGAAAGAGTAGGAGAAATGTTACCATACCAATACCTGGCAGAAGCATACACTCAACTTGCCCAGAAAAACAAACGCTGATCTACACCGCTGCATTACTCGTCGTCTTCTCTGTTTCCCTTTCTTAATTCTTGAATCGTAAATCGGTTACTAATCAAAAAATCTTAGTAAATTTGTTACCCGTTCATTTTTTGGTGTAAACAGTAAAGGTGTTGTCCAATCACTTTTCTTAGTAAATCACCAGAGATATTCTCAAAATTTAAACTAAAAATATAAGCAATTATGGCTGGACATAGTAAATGGGCGAACATTAAGCACCGCAAGGGTGCACAAGATGCAAAACGAGGAAAAATATTTACCAAGTTAATAAAAGAAATTACAGTAGCCGCAAAAATAGGTAGCCCTGACCCTGAGACCAACCCTCGCCTACGATTGGCAATTCAGAATGCTAAGGGGGTAAATATGCCCAAAGACAATATAGAGCGTGCTATTAAAAAGGCTACTGGTGCTGATGGTACCGACTATACTGAAACTACTTACGAAGGTTATGCCCCCAACGGCATCGCAGTATTTGTAGAATGTACTACTGACAACCTGAACCGAACAGTTGCCAGTGTAAGAAGTATATTTAATAAGTATGGAGGAAACCTTGCTACCAATGGTTCTGTAGAGTTTTTATTTGACCGAAAGGGAGTTTTTCAAATTATACGCCCAGAAGGAATAGACGCTGATGAATTCGAACTTGAACTGGCTGACGGAGGCGCTGAAGAGGTTGAGTTCAGCGACGATTATATTGTAGTTACTTGTGCTATGGAAGACTTCGGGAATGTTCAGAAAAAACTGGATGAAATGACTATTGAGGCTGAAAATGCTGGACTGGAGCGCATTCCTACTACTTCGGTAAATCTAAGCGATGAAGACCTTCAGCAGTCAATGAAAGTGATAGATAAACTGGAAGACGACGATGATGTACAAAAAGTGTATCACAATATAGAAATTAGTGAGGAGCAAATGGAGTTGCTGAGTTAAGTACATTAAAAATATAATTTATACTGTGGACGGTGCAGTGAGCCAAAAATATTTTATTGGAATGATTTGATGGTTACCTGCTCTGTAGTAAGATACAAACACACGAGGCGACGTAAACATTCTGCTTTTCATTCCGTTTACAGTATAACTTGTTTACATACAATACATTACACAGCCCTTGCTTTTTGCGGGGCTTTTGTTTTTGTGTGGAGCGATTTCAATTTTCTGTAATTTTTGATGGGGGAACTTTGAATAACATGACTGGTTTTTTAATAAAATATTCATAGATTTATACTTAGTCAAATAATAGCCTTATGAGTCATCAACAATGCCTTTTATTTCATCAGAAACCGCCTTTATCAAAACGTAGTATCTCCTGGCTAATGCTTGGTTTGCTGTTTGTACTTGCCTCTTGCAACAATGAGGTAGATTTTGACTGGCAACCCAAAGTAGTAAGTCCACTGGTAAATGGCGAACTGGGTTTGTTTCAACAACCTGATGTAAAAAATATTTCTGACGATTTTTTGATTACTGCTACCAATGTGTTTGGCAACCAACGTGGCACTGTCAACTCCTTGCCAGCCATTGGTCCACTCAACTTTCCTTTAGAACCTACCAAAATATCTGACAATGATGAAATTGATGAAGTGGGGCTTTCCAATGTCAAAATCAGCCTTACCATCACCAACCGTATGCCTGTAACAATGGCATCGGGCGCAGTAATTACGCTTACCAGCGCAGGAGCATCTACTGCTTTTGCCGAAACCACCATAGGGCAAGATATAGCTCCAGGCACCTCTCAAACATTTACTATCAGCCAAAGCTCTGGGGTATTAAAAAACACGTTTGTAGTATCTTTAAATAATTTTAAAACGCTGGCCACCAACGATCCTGTCACTATTACCGACAACTCACAGGTGTCTATGAAACTTCAGTTTGACCCTCCTACTGTAGATTATATTCAGTTTATAGCGGGCAAAAGCAGTACTTTTGATACTCAATTTGACTTTGATGCTGGCTTAGATCAACAAAACACCGAAGATGTATCGGGCGACCTGGTGGTTGACCTGAAAAACCAAGTAGCAATTGACTTTAACCTGAATATTAACTTTTTGGATGCTTCGGGTGGAATATTGGGTACTGTGTTTCCGGGTGGACTTGAGCTAAGCGCTAACCAAAGCGTGGTGCGACGAATAGGCGGTCAGACGATTATAAATAACTTACAAGCAGCCAAGAAAATACAGGTAAAGGCAGTGTTTAATCCTACTATTGCCAATAGAAAACTTACCAGTGATGCAAAAATACTGTACAAACTCATAGGCGATTTACAGTTTAAAGTAAAAGTAAAATAAAGTAAGTCTGAGGCAGAATTAAATATCTAATGAGTAGGTGTAACAGCCATATTATGAATGAGTTATCCTTATTTGTAGCACCGATATACATATAGCTAATTACTTGCTGCTACTTAGACTATCTGACTTGAACAAAAACTTGTACCTAATAAAAGAACAAACATATATATGCGGCAACTTCTACAACTTTTAACCCTTGCAGGAATTTTATTGGGCGGCTTGTACCAACACACTCAGGCCCAAAACAATCCAGCGGTATTGTACGGCAGCCACTTTCACCAACAAGCAGCAAGATTGAACCCAAGTAAATTGGGAGACAGTTACAATGACCTGGACATCACAGGCTTGCCCTTACCTTTGCCTACTTTTAACCTGTACAGTTGGGGGGGCAATAATCGCCTCAATGCCAAAGACTTTCAGAAGTATTTTATTAGTGGGGGGAATACTGTGGACAATGCTATTATTGAGGAATTTGTGGGCAGATTTGGTAATAAAAATATTGTAGGTGTGGGAGCACAGTTACAACTATTTGGTGTTGCGTTTAAAATCAATAAAAAAACCAAGGTAATGGATATGAACAACCCCGATCTGGCCGATATTCCGGTCATTAAAAGGGATGAAATTGTAACGATTTCTTTGGGCTGGAACGAACGAATGGCCGCAAGTGTACGGCTATCGCCCGAAATGCTCGCTTTTGCCTGGAAAGGTAATGGGCACCCTGATTTTTTGGACAAAACAGTTGACCTAGGGAACACGAAAATTAATGCCTATTGGCTCAGAGAGTTTGCTCTTGGGGCAGCCATGCCTATTTACAAAGGTTTAGACATAAACGTGCGTGCTGGGGTGCGGCTAAAATATTTACAAGGAATGGCCGCCATGCGTTCGCGTCGTGCCAATGCCACTATCCTTACACAAAGTGCCGAAAACGGTGGAACTATTACCACTAACATAGACTACTTCTCTAATTTTAGTTCGCCAGTGCCAGTAGACGAAAAAGGAGAATTTGAGGAGCTTCCTACCAAGAAATTTTTAGGAGATGATAATTTTCCAAGGTTGCCTGCACAAGGCAGTGGTTTTGGGGTAGACCTGGGGGTAACAGTGACATTGCAAGATAGGTTTGTGGGTACCTTCTCGTTGGTAGACGTAGGTGGGGTACGTTTTAAGCGTAGAATAAGCAACTTTAAGTTGAACAATCAAATCACGTTTGATGGAATTGAAGTTCCTGCTGATCCTTCTACGGGTTTGCTGGGTGGGGCTGATGGCATTCTTGATAGCTTGATTAATAACTTTGAACTGGAGCGAACATTCGACAAGTTTTCTATTCCTTTACCTACCCGAATGATGTTTCAGGCAGAGTATAAAGTGCCCAGAGTAGATAAAAAAGGACGCAAGTATAACAAGCATCATTTTTTCCTTACCTACATTCAAGGTTTTGGCGAATATGGCATCTCTACAGCACGCCCTAGCTTTACAGCGGCTTATAGCCACAATTTAGGGCAACAGGTAAGTATGGGGTTAAGCGCCACCAGTGGAGGGTATTCGGGTTTTGGAATTGGTTCGTTTATGTCGTTCAAACTAGGGTATTATCGTTTGGGTTTTGGCACAAATAATATTACGGCTTTGCTATTACGTTCAGGGGGCAAAGGAGCTGATATATCATTCAATATTTCTACGGCGTTTCGGTAGGTTTAACAACAGTTGTTCATGACCCATTTGTACTAATTGTCTACCCAGCATAGGGTGAAGTAGCCAAAGACTCAATACACTTTTTGGCTCGGTTCATCTAGTGCTCCAGACACTCAATATTATTAAACCAAGCCTACAAACTTTGTAGACTCGGTTTTTTTTATTTTAAACAAAGCATGAAGCAACATTATTTATACATCATCACCCAAATGTAACGGTACTTGGTATGTGGATGAAAGCCTACTCCAAAGGATTTGTATTCAGGGTTTAGGATTTGCTTACGGC
The DNA here is from genome assembly GCF_000169175.1 of Microscilla marina ATCC 23134. Taxonomy (NCBI): domain Bacteria; kingdom Pseudomonadati; phylum Bacteroidota; class Cytophagia; order Cytophagales; family Microscillaceae; genus Microscilla; species Microscilla marina. Next base: position 23,875 of record NZ_AAWS01000050.1, on the reverse strand, counting down.
GGGTTCTTTCTGGAATGTCTTGATCAAGCAAAAGGTCAAGTACAATGTCAAGTGAGGTACTTTTGCCAAAACCTAAAGTAGTGGCAAACTTAGGAGTACCTTTGATTTTGTCTAACCCTTTGGTACCAAAAGCTACTGCCATGCGTTTGGCTGGCATCAGCAATACCTCATCTGCCTTAAGAGGTTCCATAGGTTTGGTTTCTAATAACTTGGTATACAGTTCGCGGGCTACTGGATTACGCATTTTTTTATCCATTAAGTACTCTCTGGCAAACTTAGGGGGGTTGATTCTTGCCTTGTTCAACAACAACACCATCTCTTTTTCTACGGCACGCATGCCAGGTACCCCGTTGGCTGTATTGAGTTTGTTATAATCCCATCCGGCAAGTTTCTCCAGGGCTGCTGAACTCATTTTTTTGCCTCCTCTAATGGTTACATGTATTACCCCCGCACTGCGTGCGCTCATGTAGGTATCTGTAATATTGGCAAACAACTTGAGCCGTCCATCATTTTTGGCAATAAGGCTGCCACCTGACTGCACAATAAAAGGGTCACCTTCGCCTATTTGCCCTAGCAAAGCCCCCAAGTTACCATATTGGTTGATAGCACCTAATGCAGAATGCCCGTGGTAGTCTACTTTTGCCATTGGTTTTTTGAAAGTCCAAGAACCAGTGACCACAATGATCATTTTCTCGCCTTTTTTGAAATAAATATTGGTAATGGCCATTTTTTTAGTCCCAACCCTCAGCTTATGCTGAGCCAGTACTGGAAAGACCGTGATAGACAATAGAAAAAGTGTTGTTAAAAGTGTATAGCTTTTTTTACGCATATTCATATATTTTTAAGTTGAAAACTCCTCTTTGGAACCGTTTTGGGCTCAGTTATATACAATAGTCCATAGTATTTAGTTGATAGTCCATAGCTGATTCGAGTAAATGTTCACCTTGTTAAATGCTGTAAACCAGTATTTTATATTAAGATTGTATACTCACTTTATTTTTAAAAGTGTTTCGGTTTTATGCCTAAACACCCAATTAAATAGTTTTTAAAGTCATAAATGACTGATAACCAGCAAACAACTTTAACTAAAATCACTGCGGAGTATTGTTATAACGGTCAAAAAAAAAATTAGGATAAGTGATTATACTATAAACTAATACCCATGACCAAAATATCGTCAATCTGGTTATAGTATTTTTTTTCCGAATCAATGGGGTTCATCCAAAAATCCAGTGTTTCATGCAAAATTTCATACTGCTCAGCCATTGGCTTTTGGTGTATGTTTTCCAACAGCTCTCTAAACCTTAGTGTCATAAATTTACGCCCTTTTTGACCACCAAACTGGTCTTGATAACCATCTGTAGTCAAGTACAGCGTGAGTGCTCCTGGCACTTTAGGGTAAGGTATCTGATGGTTTTTAAAAGTACGTTCCAGCTCTAACTGTTCGCCACCCAATGGCAGCCTGTCTCCCTTTACTACTGTCATTGTCTTATTCTTTACCATGAGCAACGAATGTTTAGCCCCGGCAAAGTCTATGGTTTTGTTCTTTTTGTCAATGGTCAAAATACCAATATCCATTCCGTCATTATTGTCCAATTCATTTTGGTGCAAAACCTGCCTTATCAGACGATGCACTTCTTGTAAAATCAGGTTAGGTTGGTGTACCTCTTTATCATGCACTACCTGATTGAGCAAGTTAGTGCCAATCATGCTCATAAAAGCACCTGGAACCCCGTGTCCAGTACAATCTACCACAGCAATAATATTTTTATTCTGATGATGCTCACGTTTTTCTGCAAACCAATAAAAATCACCACTTACCAAGTCGCGAGGACGGTAATAGATGAAAGAGTTGGGCAAGGCTTGTTGTATTTTATCCAGTGGTGGTAGTATTGCTCGTTGAATACGCTCAGCATACTCTATACTGTCTTTGATGACATGGTATTGCTCTTGAATAGCTTCGTTTTGCTTTTCTACTTGCTTGTTTTTCTTATCAAGCAACTCATTTTTCTCATTCAGGATAGTATTCATCAATGCCGATTCTTCATTCATCAGCTTAAGCGTTTGCTCATACCTTAACCTACTCAAAGCCCCTCCTATCCATTCTGCTAATAACAAGATAAAATCTTTATCTCCTTGGCTAAAAGCTTTAGACAGTGACTGAGTAGATGAAAAACTCAAAGTACCAAATATTTCCCCATCTAACCGTACAGGCACTCCAATATAGGCCAATGTCTGAAACTGAGCATAACAAGGATGGCTACTATAGGGAGTATCAAGCACTGAGTGAAAAGCAATGATTTTGTCTTCACGAAGTGTAATCTCACAGTAAACCTTGTCCAAAGGAAAAAGCTGCCCTACAGCAATGGTATCATCCGATGGGTAAACACTGTATACTTGATACTCATTTTCGGTTATTTTACTAATAATGCCTACTTCCAGTCCTAACAAACGAGTCGCAAACTCTAGTACTTGACTGAGTTGAGCTTCAAGGTTACCTGAAATGTCAGAGGTAATCGCATACATTGTCTCGGTGCGCTCTTTAGCCCTCAATATTTCTTCTTCCAAAGCTTTCCTTTCGGTAATGTCAACTTCTATAGACACAAAATTTACCAACTGACCATAATCATCATACACCGGTGCTGCACTTAGGTTTACCCAATATTTTTCCCCATTTTTTTTATATGCTACAATATCAGTAGACGCTTCCTTGCCCTCTCCTATTCTTTCCATCAGGTAAGCTACCGTAGCCTCATCAGTATCTTCACCATGCATCAACTCTCCGGGGGTTTTGCCAACTGCCTCATCAAATGAGTAGCCCGACATTTGAATAAAACCTTGATTTACCCATTGTAGTACGCCTCGCTCATTGGCAATCATTACAGCATTGTTGGTTTTGCTTGCCACCAGCGACAATTGCTTGTATTCTTGTGCTATTCGTTTGGTTCGGCTCACATCACGTGCAAAAGTGAGAATTTTTTGAGGCTCTCCGTTTAGGTTTTTTACTACGTTGTAGGCGCCTGCCAACCATATATTTTCACCATTTTTGGTGCGCAACAAAAATTCTCCCTGCTTAGACTCCTGGGTTAGTAACTCTTGCCAAAAACTCTGTATCTCACCTTCGGTATACATCTCCGATACCAACAAATGATGGTGTTTTAGTCCTTGTATTTCATCAGCACTGTAGCCAATAAGATTCAAAAACAAGTCATTTGCTTTGATTACACGTCCATTCAAGTCGAGCTCAACAGTAGCATTGAGTTGGTTTACAGCCTTATATTGGGTTTCAAACTCTAGGTTTTGCAGCTTCTGCGCTGTAATGTCATTGGTAAGTAATATAATTTTGCTAATTAAACCTTGCTGGTCTATAATGGGGGTATAACTGGTAGAAAACCACAACTCTGTTTTGTTTTGGGCAATAAACTTAGATTCTCCAGAGGCTGGAATGCCTTTGACCAAGTCACTCCAAAATTTTTCATACTTTGCCTGATCATACTCTTCTGTACTAATCAGGGTTTGGTGGTCTCGCCCAATCAAGGATTCCCGCTCATACCCAGTTACATAACAAAAAATAGAGTTTACTTCAAGAATTTTACCCTTAGGGCTAATTTCTACAAAACCCAAAGTACGGTTAATAGCAGATAGTTGTCCTCTGAGTTCCAGGCTACTTTCTGTCAATCGATCATTGATGGTTCTGATCTTATCAAGGTGCTCCCGCATGGTTTTTTGCCGATCCGACAAATGTTGATTTGCCAATACCAAAGATTCGGTTTTTTCTGCTACAACTTTTTCAAGATTTTTGTTGGTGATATCAAGTTGATCGGTAAGTAGCTCGGCGCGGGTAAATGCCAAAGAAAAACGCAAGGTAAGCACGTAGGTTTGGCACAAGATAAAAAACAAAAAGCCTAGGTCGAAAACGTAGCCTCCGTCTTTTATATAGCCGTTTGCAAATAATATATCGTGGACAACAGCAGTAAAAAACACCACCCAACCCAACAAGAAAATACGGGTGTATCTCTGTTTGAAAATTTCAGACTTGATCAAAGCATAAATGATATATACCCCAGACACAATCGCCATTATTTGAAAAACCTCTGTAAGAAACGAAAACCACAGAGGGGGAGTAAATATGACCAAAAGTGATGCTATAGTAGCCACCGTCATATTGATACGTACTACGATGCGGTGTATTACCTGTGGAAAAACTGAGTAACAAAAAAGGGTGAAAATACCCACGGCAGAGTAAAAACCGAAAAACTCCATTTTGACGAGCAAAAACCAGGGTACGTTTACAAACTCAAGCAAGGGGCGCTCACCTACCGACAAAATACGAAAACATACTAATAAGCAAAATACCCCAAAGTAAAGTGCTTCTTTGCTTTTACGACGTAGCCAGTAAATGCTTATATGGTAAATGCCCACAAAAAATATCATGCCTGCCAATAACATGTCAAACATAATTTTTCGCAAACGCGCTTGCGCCAATTGTTCGCTTTGCCCTAGTGCAATAGAGTTAATAATGCCTGACTTGCGGTAATGAAAGTTGGATACTTGAATAATGAGCTGTAACTCTGACCAGTCGGGCGCTACCTCTACTACACAAGGCTTGTACTCAGGGCGGCTGTGCTCTTTGCTTTTGGCTGCTGTGCCTGTTTCCAGTATCAACTTTGAGTCAATAAATACCCTGCCACTGGTACGAAAAACCGGAAACTTGAGACCTAAAGTGCCAGGTCGCTTTTTGGGCAAGCGTATTTTAACTCTATAGGTAGCAAAACCTTGCAGTGGCACCCTCTTTTTTTTGACAGTGGTATTGTACCAATTATCAGGTACTGTTATAAAGTGTGGAGCAGGAATATTTTTGGGAAAAGTAAAATCTTGTGAGACCAAATGATGTTTCCAGTAAAACTCCCAGGTACCATCGAGTTTGACTGATCCATATTTTTCAAAGTCCCAATTTTGCAAATCAATTACTCCGTTTATCACGGCAGGTATTTTTGCTGGTCGTTTTGACTGACAGGAATACAAAGTCAAGATGAGTAAAAAGATGCCCAAAAACCTGATCTCTTTCATAATGTTTTTATTCAACAACTCCCCGTGTATGTAGTACTACTTGTATCTAAAATGCATCAAAAAAATATCAAACAATTAACAATACTTGTTCAAAAGTTGTAATCGAGACCAATAAAAGAGGTTTTGAATTCCAAAGAAAGGCATGCTCTACACTAGTACCTCAACCACTAAATATCTAACCCATTAGCTTCGCAGAGCCCTCCGAACTTGATTCAGAGGATTTAGAAATTCGGCACAATAGAACTGTAGCCTCGGTTATTTCGGCGATTTTGCCTACTGACCTTACTTAAAAAAACCTGCATAGCTAAGGTTCCGATAGACATCAGAATTCAGAAAGCGAACCATGCGCGATTTTTGAAGTGCGTCAGAAAACCCAACTCATCTCAACTAATAATGCATTTACTTAATGTTTAAGGTACTAGTTTTTAGCCATTGTCTCCTTGAACTTCAGCAAGTAGTGTTACCGCTCATGAAATTGACTAAAATAAGGTCATTTGATATTCAACAAACGTTTTACAAACGTTGCATTGCCACCTATTGTTTCTTATTGATGTTAAGTAACTGTTTAACATTGATTACTATATGAACAAATATAACGATTTAAGCCATTAAATAAACCCCACAATTTATTTTTTAATGTCTAACAAAACTAACTGTGGGCTGGGGAGTGATAGTGGGCAACAGGCAACTCGACTAAGGTTGATAACTTGATAATTTTCTTAAGTTGTTGGTTATGGTCAAGCACTGGGGTGTAGGTCGAGTTAAGGGTAATGGTTTTATTAAAGCGGGTACAATACTCCAGGCGGCTTTTTTGTGGGGTTCCTTGCAGGAGTTTAGCCCAAAGTTGGGTATATTTTTCCGACTTTGGCGTGGTCTCGTTCAATAATACTGTATAATGTTTGCCCAGCAAGTCGGCGCGTTCGTAGCCCAGCTCGTTCAAAAACAAGGTATTGGCTTCTATAATATTGCCTTGAGGGTCAAACTCTGCCACCGCCAAAGTACGTTTGGTGGCCGAAACCTGTCCTATCAATTCGGTTCGCTTATTTTCCAGCTCTTCGTTGGCAGTTTTCAATTCTTCAGCAGTTTGTCTAATGCGTTCTTCCGACATTTTCAGGTGTTGGTTTTGGCGCTCTATATGTAGGTATACTCTGGCATTATACAACGCTATAGCGGTGTATACCGCAAAGTTTTGCATAATATTAAGATGGTAGTCAGTATAGGCATTTTTGCGGTAGCTCTTAGCAGTAATGACCCCTACTACCTGCTCTTTGACAATAAGCGGTATATAAATGGCTGATTCGGGCTCTTTGTCGTACCCTTCTGATAAGGATACTCCATTGACATACCTGGAAGCTTCTTCAGTAAAATCATTGATAAACACTACTTCTTTGTTTTGAAAACACCATACCGAAAGTTTGGTATCATCGTCAAGCGAATCGTACCCCAATACAATTTTAGCCTCATGTTTACCTATAAAGTCTAACTTTTGAGCATCTTCATCAAACACACCTATCGACAGAATAGGGGCGTCTAACAACGGATTGATATTGCTATGCACTACTTCTACAATTTGCTCTATCAACAGGTTAGAGGTGATTTCTTTGCCTATATCAGTTAACAACCGGATATTTTCATACTGTCGGGTTACTTCGTCGGTACGCTCCCGTACCTTGTCAAGCATCAACTGAAAATCATGCGATAGCTTGCCTATTTCATCTTTACTGTTAATTGCGGCTATTTCTATATCTTCTTCAAAATTGTGGGCAATCACCCAGTTAATCGACTGCGATAATTGCTGAATAGGGCGCCCCAACCGAGCAATAATTACATACATGAGGATGATAATAAACACCAAAAACACCAGTGTAATGCTAAGTAAACTCATCCGTATTTTGCCTGCCATTCGCGCAGACACCGTTACCAGTTCTTGAGAGATTTTTTGAATATTATCGCTCAGTTTTTTCATGATACCCGCCAGTTCATGCTTATGCCCTTGTTTGCTTTCTTGCCCTAACTCTTGGTCTAGCGTTACTACTTCGTTAAATAACTGCTCGTAATGGGTAAGCAACTGGTTTACCGAGTCTTTGGTTGCAGGGTTAAAAATTTTAGTTGCAATGTCTTCTCTAAATTCTTTGACTGCCCTCTTTACTTTTTGCTGGTAAACGGTATCTTTTCTTAAAAGGAAATCTTTTTCATAGCGACGTATCATGAGCAATTTGGCAAAGTCGAGATTATACCGTTGGGTGGCGGCTTCGATTTGGTGTATGTGCTGGCGCATGTCACCAATCAGGCCATAATCTTCGAACCCTTTTTTACGCACTTTTTTCACTGCTTCTTCAAACGCTTTCTCAGAAGCATCAATCAACCCAATGATCTCGTCAATTTCTTTGTTGAGCAGGGTCGATTGTATTTCTTTGATTTGGTGCAAATCCTGAAATTTTTGTTTGAGTTTATTTACATCGGTCAGGTGGGCATCTACAAACTGGCTTTTACCTGTTTTGAAAAAAACAGGATTGGTTACATCAAAATGAAAAAAGTCTTTTTCGAGGAGGTGTATATCTTTGGCAAGTAAGTTAATGTCGGCTACTGCCTGGGTTACTTTAGTAATGCGTTGATTGCGGTACTGTGACCACAAAAAAGTAGCAATAATAGATGCTACCAATAGCACAAACCCGGCAAATGACAATAATAATTTCGATTTTATACTCTGCAATTGCATATCAGCAATATTAAACCTTGGTATACGATGAACTTTTGCCTATGCATGTTCATATACTGTTCCATATTGAACAAATTTTAGAATAAGTTTTGGGCAAACTTTACCAACCCATCAATGCAGCGTGTACAGGCCATTTGTCTAAATACAAGCTCTTACTTATGGTTTGCCAAAACTGTAACTAACCACAAGCTAAGGAACATGATCGCAATAACTGTCCGGCTTAGAACATATCCTCTTTCCTGACTTTCGTTACTTTTATTGTCCGTAGCACTGCTACGCCCGCAAAAAGTGCCTCAGTCAGCCTTGAGTTTATGCCCTCAATCTCGACACTTATTTTGAACATGTTCCTAAGTGAGTTGTCAGCAAAAAACAAGGCAATGACGCTCTGCTACCTCATGCTCCTTTAATCATTCCTTTGTGTCCTCCTCATCGGCGGCCAAAATAACATGCTTGTATTTCTGGTATAGAAATGCCGTAACCAATAACAAAGTACCTATGCTAATAAAAGCTAGTATTACATTGAGGGTAGAGTTATAGTTAATATCATTGGCAAATAGTTTTAACAAAGTAATTGACAAAAAGGCAAAACCAGTAAGTCGTAGATACTTGAGCCTTTTGGCAATGCCATAAGCTATAATGACTACCGAATAAATGCCCCAAACCAAGGTAAAACCAAGTTTAAATACCGACTGACGCGCTTGTGTGATGGTGAGTCCCCCATAAAGTATAGATAGAGCTACCAGTTCAAAGCTTAGTGTAACCACCGCTAACACATGCAACAGAATAAACCATAGTTGCATTTGTCGATAGGTGAGCAATTGATGGTAACACATGACACGGTATACTGCCCATAGCATAAGGGTTATGAGCGCATATACTCCCCAACGCAACCAGCCATAACTCTGATTTAGGTGAAGAGCCTGCAAATGCCAAAATCCTACACTTACTAATAAAATGGCACACAACACACTGAAAAAAACCAACCCATAACCAAACGATTTGAGCGGCAACCACCAACGAGCAGCGGCAGCCAAGGCGGTGATGTATGCAAAAGAATACATCAACAACACTATGATCATCAAGTGATAGTTGGTGGGATTTTGAGCAAGATAATAGTGTGTTATTTCGCTAAAAAGCAATAAGTAAAGCAGACCTACTCCTACAAAGTCAAACAGGTATTGCAGTATTGCAAGCAGTTGGTCTTTGTTAGTATCGGTGTAACGGTTGTATATGTAGCCCAAACCCAATATTTCGGCAATGAGTGATATGGACACCAAAAAAGTATGGTTGAAAACAAATGGAATAGATTGAGTAGACTTTAGGTATACATCCAGCCAAAGTAGTACAGTGTCATATATCGAAAACATCAACACCAGATGGTTTACATACTTGAGGTAAGTCGAACTAAAGAAATGCCCCAAGGCAAAAACCACTACCGACTCTAGCAACCACCACCAAATGCGGGCTTGCCCTTCGGTTTCCATAAATATACCATAAGCCAACAACAGGGATAGCCCCGCGCTGAGGTTTTCATACAAATGCGATTGCCCGGAAAATATCCGCGAAAGCGCAAAAATCACTGCGGCCTCTATAGCCCAGGCTGTAGGTATAGTTCCATCTTGGTATATCAACCCAATCCCTATAGCAATCAATACAAACAAGCCTATTGCCAGGTAGTCGTACTGTCGATCTTGCCAGATACGTGCAATACTGTATACTACGGCTACCTCTATGCTCCACCAAAACAAAAGCCAGGCATTGCTAAACTCGAATGGTAAATACAAGGCAAGCAAGGTAAGCGTGAGCAAGGTAATGGCATTATACGCCTCTACTTGCCATTGGCGCGATGCGGCAAACAAGATGGTGGCTTCTATTACCCAAGCAATGAAGGTAGCCCGTTCTTCGAACACAAACGGGGTAAGCAGGACAACTCCCAAAGGAATAATTTTAATGGCATACTCCAAAGAACTGTTTTTTAATGTAGGCTTGAGCCAAAGAGTAAAGAGTACCGCAGTTTGCCCTGCCCATGCAATGGGTATCCACACGCCCTTGAACCCCAGATATGCAGCAAAACTAAGCGTATAGATGCCTATATTTATAAATGGCAAATACACTGAACTGCTGCCCTCTTGGTTGGTTTTGGCTACATACACACCTGTAGCCATACACAAAACACTGTAAGCCAAGGTAAACAACCCCTGCCCTGTTAACATCCGTTGATACCCTTCAAGCAAATGATTTTGAACAAAAAGTATATTGTTGTATTGAAGTATGGCAGTGCCTACCATATAGAAAACTATGGCATTGAGTAGGAGCAAGAGGGTTTTTATTTCGGGGTGTTGGTCTTTTTGGCGGGTATAGTGCACCACCAGGGTTACCTGAAAAGTAATAAAAAAAGCAAAGCTAAAGATAAGGGCAATAGGTTGCAATGGTGCACTATATGCCTGACTTACCCAAACAATGAAAATAAGCCAGGAAACCACAAAGGCAGTGAGGTCAACCCGGTACCAGTTTTTGCGAAAAGCCAATGCCAGGACGCCTATGTTAATGATACAAATATAACCAAAAAACACGGTTGCATTGCCCCCACCGTTGCCAATAAGTGGCGGAATAGCATAGGCACCTACCAAGCCTATAATGCCAATAATTTCTTCGTCGAAACGGGTACTTTGGTATACTGTATAAACAGTGGCAAGTAGCATGAGCGGAAACGCCACTCCCTGGGGCAACACCTGCAAAAAGACATAACCTATATAAGTAGTGAAATACACAGTAGCCGTGCCCCCACTAAACAATACTGCACTATAGGCGTGGTATTTTGCCTTTAGGTAATAAGACAGTCCGATGAGTCCAGCTCCCGCAGTATAAGCAAGTATGAGCCTGCTCAAAGGACTGATAAGGTTGCGGTCAATGGCATACTTCAGGAAAACCCCTACCCCTATAATCAAGATAAGTATTCCTAACTTGCTGAGCACATTGCCTCCAATGAAATTTTCTATATTAAAAGGCTCTTTTTCTTTGCCAGGTTTGGTTGATGTGGCCGGACGCTTGGTTTTAGCAGCAGGATGAAAGGCAGCTATAGGTTCAGGTTTCGGGGTTTCTTCTTGTACAGGCTCACGGAAAACTGTTTCTTCCAGTGGCTCGGTATCAGCGTCTTCAGTTGATGAAACTTCTTTTTTGGGTGGGTTGTTAAATACTGGCAACTTTATCGGCTTTGGGCTTTCGGTGGGTATTTCTGGCTCCTGTTCCTCTTCTTCAAACTCTCGTTGTAAAGCTTGTTTTGCGGCTGCTTCGCTATAACCAGTGGCTGTCTTAAGCTGGTCAAGTTCTTCCCGTAGCATTTCTAAGTCGCGATCGAACATGGAAGCTTGAACTTCCATGTTTTTAATCTTGATCTCTAGAGCATAAATTTTAGCTTCCGGGCTTTGTTTCATCACAAGAGTTATTAGGTTCAACTTCTAAGTTAACCCTTTTTTTGGTAAAGCAAGAAACAAGGAATAGTATTTTATGGTGGAAAAGTCATTACCTGCTCAGTAATGACTCCCCAATAATACCACCCATTCATCAAATACTTATAGAGTGTCCATTTGTTTGCAACTGAGTCGACTTAATGTCTCCGTTTACTTCGAGCAACAAGTCTACAACAACCGTCTGATGGTTGAGTAACAAGTGTAACTGATATGTATAAGTACCCGATGTAGCTGTTTTGACGGTAGCCTGCCACAAGTTTTCGTGTTGTTTGGGTGGTGTAATGATCCCTTGATTAACTGCCGATCCAGCTATTCCTGTAACTTCTACCAAATCGCTTGGACTTACCGTTTGCACCCGCCACAACAAGCTATCTTCAGGAGAACACTGGGTAGTATGACGTTCATGTTTGTTTTTAGAGGTATCAAACAGATAAATGTATTTTTCGTCTTTTTCGCTCAAATAGTTGGCTGCATCTGCCATTACCAACACACTGATAGGCTTTTTAGGTGGTGGTGGTGGGACTTCCCCTTTAAAAGTATAAGCAATAGTTTTGGTCGTTTGTCCCGCTGTTACCTGATGGAGCGTAACGGTGCCCTCATGTTCAAATTGGTAAACAAATATTTTAAGCCCTGCTTGTACTTCCAGCGATAAATCAGGCATTTTGGGCAACAGGGGCAATACTGCCTGGCTCGACTGTACATACTTGATGCCTTGGGTTGGTTGATGGGCATTGACCCAGGTTTGCCCTAAAGCCAGGTTATCTTCTAGCGAAATAATGATTACATCGCCTTTGTTGAGTTCAAAGGATTTGCCCGCGTCTTGTTCGGTGTAGAAATGAATATTTGACATAAGTTGTATGGGATGAAGTGTGGTAAAAACAAAAAGGGTGTATATAAATTGCTATATACACCCCTTATGGTAAAACTATGGTAAACTTATGCTACCAATTCGTGCTGACGTACCACTTTCAAGAATGGATCGTAAGTATAAGTATGTCCATTAGCCCTAAAGCTTACAGAGTATTGGAAGTAGTGATCATCCTGGAAATCACGAGACTGAACAGTAGACTCCCAGTATACACGGTTGGTACCCGCATTTTGGCGAGGAGTGTTCATGATACCATTACGACCAAAAGCACCTTCGCATGACTTTCCATCAGGACCATTTGGGTGTTGTAAGCAAGTAAAACCAGTAATATCGATCTGATCGCTTGGGCTTACAGCTACAATGCTCCATCTTACGTTGTCACCAGCTACTACATTAGAAGCAAGCTCGTGTCCACCTTCACCAGTACTACCTTTTACATTGTCAATCATGTGGATGTACTGAGCGTCACCATTTGAAGATATAAAATCTGCTACGTCTACAACTAATACGATATTAACTTCCATTATTTTTTTGGTTAAGTTTATTGATTGATAAATATTTTTTCGTTTTGATGTCACAAAGTTGCTATAATACCCTCTGATATATAGGGGTAATAATACCCGTTTGGCAAGGAAAACAAAGAATGGGTAAAAAGTGCAATGGGTTCAGGGCATAAAAAAAACGACCCTGAACAGAGCCGTTTTGTGAATAACACCTGAGTGATTTTTTGAAATAGCGAAGGCACGACAATCTATCGATTGCCAAAATTTAGAGATCAAGATCAAAAAGTCGATAGGCTGTCTTGGCTTACCAACTGGTTTTGCAAGGCATAAATCACCAAACCAGCCAAATTGCGTGCCCCCGTTTTGGCAAAGAGGTTGTCTTTGTGTCCCTCTACAGTACGTCGCGAAATAAACAGCTTATCGGCTATCTCTTGGGCAGTATATTGCTCGCACAACAACCGCAACACTTCCATTTCGCGATCGGTAAACTCACCTTCATTTATAAAATTAGGACGAGGAGGGCGAGGCTTGATCTGTGAACGTAACACCTCTATTTGTTCTTCCATAAAGTAATAACCCTTGGTATGTACCAGGGCGATTACTTTGAGCAAGTATTCGGGCGAAATTTCTTTAGGTACTAAAGCATTGGCGCCCGTTTTGAGGGCGTATCCAGTAAAAGTTTTTTTGTAGTACGACGACATCAAAATATACTTCATGTCAGGGTGCGTTGCCTTGAGCTTTTCTATCAATTCGGTTCCCTCCATATCAGTCATCTTAAGGTCAAGCAGCACCACTTGGGGCGGTTCTGGAGTTTTTTTTATCTGACACAAAAACTCCTTGCCACTAAGGGCTGTAAATAAGCATTGAATGTTAGACTCATTTCTTAAAAAATTTTCTAATAATTGAGTAAACAATTTCTCACCGTAAGCAAGGGCTATTTTTATCATAGATGTTAGCGTTTATAGGATTGTAAAGCTGAATAGTTTTTAATGAACAGTGGTTTGGTTTCATTGCGCTGGCAATGAACTTGGTATGTTGGATAGTACCTTTTTTTTATCCTTATAAGTAAATTCAGGGGGATTTAAAGGGCAAGTAAATGACTATTGATAAAGGTGTTTTACAGAAAGTAAATAACGGCAGTATTGTAGGCTTTTGCCACTTGGCAACCTCTACAGCCAGAAGCGTAACAACAGTGCTCCACCTGGAGCCCTGTGCATACTTTTTTTGTGGTTTTTGCAAGGATATCATGTATAGCGGTAAAAATAAGTAATTACTTCAATGGTTGGTTGTGAGAACCCTGTCCTAAGTTAACACAAGTACCCCTAACCCACAAACTATGTGACGTTTCATCTGTAAAAACACGTGTTTCTACCTATAAAGCAAAGACCAACCACACTTTTTTAACACCTTCCCTAAGTTTGTATTGCTTGTATTGGGTTACTTGTAAAGTATGCTAACAAAAACAGGCAAAAGCCGCAAGCAAAAACAATGCTTTGACTACCAGGTGAAAGGTTTTAGGCGATGAATACGGCTGTTTTCCTTTGCACTCTCATCAAAATAGCATAATTTCGCTAAAATTTATAAAACGTCCAGTTAGGTTTTAATCATCAAACGATAAAATCAGGTACTGGATGCTCCCCAAATACCAGGGAGAATAATCCCCACCAAGTAGAAAGTGTTCTGCTTTGCCGAGCATCTACTCAATGTAATTGAAAGGGATTGAAAATATACAAGTATTAAGATAGCATTAGTTTTACATTGACAAGTGTCGACAATTTACAGGTACTTATCGCTTGTGGCTAATCACTTGCTACTACTTACTATTAGAAACACATTTTATACGAATGAAACCGGAGGCGCAATGGATTTAACCAACATTCCCTTATTTAAGGAAATCATACAACAACCCACAATTTTTATATATGGAACCGAAGAGGTTCTGTCAAAGGATATCTTAGCAACTGTTAGCTCTTTACACAAAAAAATTGCTCATTTCTATAACATAGGCCTCGACCGTCAGATAGATGACTTTGTGGCTATTCAGGATGAACTGGACATTGCCGATTTTAACAATTACAATGTAATTGCCTGTGGCATAGACCCTACATCCAAGACTTTTTTAGCCAAACTTAAAACCCACTCAAAAAAAGCCTTGGTGTTTTTTGAATCTATTGGTTTTTTTAAGCACCTCTGGGAAAAAGACAATGTTACTATTATAGAATCTTCGCTTACTGCATACATTAAGCAACTAGCCAACCCTGCCAAAGAAGAAGAAACTGAGGCAGCTACCAATACTCTCCCCACCCAATCTGCCGACTTTATAGGCAGAACACGTGAGCTACAGCTACACGAAGATTTTATGCGCAACTACGACACCAGTGCCTGCAAAATAATTGGAGGACACGGCATTGGTAAAAAAGCATTGCTCAACGAAGTGACCCTTCAGTATTACCGTCAGGAGGGACATACTTTTGTGGTTACCTTTAAAGACAAAGAGGCCAATGCCAACTATATACTCAACACGCTGTACCCACAGTTTGTAGAAAAAGGCATTGAACTGGGGCTAAGCAATGACGATGTTAAAAACTTCAGGCTTGACCTGAACAACAAAGATGAAGAAGCTGCTCTACCCAAAGCCATTGAGCAATTGTTTGCCGCATTTGACAAACTCACCAACGCCCGCATTGTGTTTTACAATGTAGAGATGGTGCTCAACAAACCCAAAAGAGGGCGCTTGTTTCAGATAAATAACGATGAAATTGGCGAGTTTTTCCATTTATTGCTGCAACGTGACGGATATGCTACCAATCAAAACAAAATATATTTTGTATCTACTCAAGACTTTGATTTTGACTATGTAGATGACGATGACTTTGCTCAGTTGATAGACTTGCGACCATTGTCGGTACCTGAAGCCAAAGCACTTGCCAAGCATAGCCTTACCCAACTGGGTGCTGAAGATAAAGCAGGACAAATAGACGGGCTGGATGATTTTGGTTTTGCCAAAACACTGGGAGGCAACCCTCAGCTAATTCAACTCTTTGCCAGAGCTGCTGCCCGTACCGATGCTGCTGCCATTATTAACAACGAACAACTTGGCAATTTGTCTGATACCCGCGACAAGGTAAAACACCTGATGCGCCAGGCAACATTTGATAAAATAGAAACTCCGGTAATGATGCCTTTGGCGTTGTTTAGAGAAAGTTTTTCGCAAGAATGGCTCAAAGAACAAAACTTAAGTACCAATCCAGCCGAGGCTATTGACTATTTGCAAAAGCACTTGCTGGCTGATGTAGACGAAGACAAAGTGGGCTTCTATTACATTCCGGTACATATTCGTCGTTATGTAAACGACTTGCTGAAGCAAGAAGAAAATACTTTGTACCGTGAGTTGCACAACCGCATTGGTGAAACCTACTGGACAAAAGCCAACCAAGGAAGTTTAGGCAGTGCCGAAGCTTACCAGGCAGCTTTGTATCACTTTGAGCAGGCACAAAACTATGAGCGTGAAAAAGAGTTTATTCAAAAGGCTCCTCAACGCTACTTGCAAAAAGCGGTAAGCAGCTACAAACAAGCCCAACTGGAAGATGCTTTTTATTATTTCAATGGTGTGTTTCAACACAATGCCCAACTGTTGGACAACCGCAACATGTCGTCGTTTTTAAAGAGCGCGGTTAAGTCAGGACAAGGCAATCCGGAAGAGTTGTTTGCCAAAGCCCTGGAAATTTACAGCAACGATATGTTTATTCGCAATGCTTATGCCGATTACTTGTTTAAAAACGGAAAGCTGGACGAAGCCGAAGCATTGAGTCGACAAAGTCTGGAGATCAACAACCAAGATTTTGTTTCAGGAATTTTGTTTGTGCAGATTTTGCAAAAGCAAGGCAAAAAAGAGGAAGCAGCCACAGAGCTTGCCCGTTTGGAAGAAGTGTTGCAACCTCACGAAGATTTAGACGAGTCAGGCAGACGTAACTTGTCACAAGTATTGAATATGCGTTTTAACTTGTTGGAACATTATACAGCATTAGAGGCTATTCAGGCGCAAGCCATTAACTTGTTGAAAAGCGATGGGGTAAATGGCAGCCAGTTAGATTCTTTGGCAAAAGCACCTATAGCCCGCGATGATTTTAGTAAAATAGAAAATGCCACTGCTACGGTGCTTGACCACGAGCAGGCAGACAAGCGTGCCAAACGCACCCAAGAGGCAATAAGAAGGCGACAAAACAGCCGTACTCACACCCAATCGGTTATAGAGATATTGGAAGCTACCAATACTACCAACAAGGCAAAAATAGAAGCACTTGTCAAGGAGGCAGAAGAAATAGTAAATACTGCGCACACTATATTGGACAACTGGCTACTGATAGAAAATAGCAACTTCAGAGCTTTGTTTTCACGCGTAAGCGTATTGCGCCACGAGGCAGACCTCAATATGCTCAAAGATGCTATAGAGCGTAGTTATACCGAACGTGAAAAGCCACCAGCCACACACCGCGAATACTTGATTCACTTGATAGACAGTGGACAATTGCCTGAGGCAATCAAGCAGTTTTTGGAAACAGTAGAAAAGACAAACCGTTACAAAAATCTACGCGATGAGTTTTTCCCCTTCCTTATTCAGTTCAATCAACTAAAGAATAAGTTAGCAGATGCCAGTCAGGAGCTGTCAGAAACTGAACAAAAAACGCTGACAAAGGTAGGTGATGTATTGCGACGTATTCTTAAGCGTTACAAACCTGATACAGAAGATACAACCAATTATGATGAGCTGATAGAAAGCAGTACATCAAGCACTACGGTGTAAGTATACACACCCAACAGTGTAAAGTTTTAATAATTGAACCCTTATAATTTTTCAGGAATTGTAAGGGTTGTTTTTTGCAAAAGACAATGGTTACCCAATGAAAAAGTACTTTTACCGCCTGCTGGCCAAATACCTGGCCTTTTATATTCGTTCCAGCGATGAGGTAACTGAAGTAAGCCCCAAAAACAAGTGGTTGTTGCAATACCTGGGGCATCCATTGGCACACAGTATTACCCATTTGCCTTTGGCACAAGACCAACTTCTGGCTAAAAAAACGGCTTATGTGGTACTGAACGGCAACCTGCACTACGAGCGCGATATTCAAGCTTTTTTAACAAACCTGCAACAGCTTTGCACCGCCCAAACCAGGGTAATGGTGTGTTACTATAATGCCTTGTGGCGTCCTCTTACCCACCTTGCTACCCGTTGGGGCTTTCGCAGCCACTTGCCCGAACAAAACTGGTTTTCGGCTTCTGACCTAAAAAACTTTGGCCTGCTGGCTGACTACGAAATAGTGAGCGAACAGCAAAGAATACTTTGCCCGATATATATTCCATTGGTGAGTTACTTGCTTAACCGTTGGCTGGCTCCTTTGCCACTTTTCAGGTGGTTTACTTTGGTGCGTATTGCCGTATTGCGCCCATTGCAAGCCAACCGCTGGGCACAACCATCGGTCTCGGTAGTGGTGGCCGCCCGCAACGAAGCTGGCAACATAGAAAATATAGTAAAACGTTTGCCTAAAATGGGAGATCATGACGAACTGATACTAGTAGAAGGCAATTCTGGCGATGACACCTGGGAGGAGATAAAACGGGTACAGGCAACCTACAAGGGTAAAGTAAACATTAAGATTGCCCAACAACCCGGCAAAGGCAAAGGCGATGCAGTAAGAAAAGGGTTTGCGCTTGCCACTCAAGATATTCTCATGATCTTAGATGCCGATTTAACCGTTTCGCCCGAAGACCTGCCTAAGTTTTACCAGGCAATCGTGCACAATAAAGGGGAGTTTATCAACGGTAGTAGGCTGGTATACCCTATGGAAAACAAGGCGATGCGTTTTTTTAACCTGCTGGGCAACAAGGCTTTTGCCAAAGCTTTTTCGTTTTTGCTCAATCAACGTTTCAAAGACACGCTTTGTGGCACCAAGGTGATCTCACGGCACAACTACCTAAGGCTGGCACAACATCGTAGTTTCTTTGGGGATTTTGATCCTTTTGGGGATTTCGATTTACTGTTTGGATCGGCACGCCTGGGACTCAAAATTGTAGAAATACCCGTTAGCTACAAAGCACGCACTTACGGCAAAACGAACATCAAACGCTGGTCGCAGGGTTTTTTGCTGCTTAAGATGGTATGGTTTGCTGCCCGTAAAATTAAGTTCATTTAAAGTAAAGTGATGATGAGCAAACACCTTTGTATATTATTGACATTGTTATGTGTATACTGTAACCCTAAAAAAAGTGAAACCAAAAAAAGTATTAGTCAAGGTGACCTTAAATCATTGCAAGGGCATTGGGTATTGACAAACTACCTCGATAATATAGTACAGAGCAAAGCCATTGAGAAACACACAAAAGATCCATTAAGTTTCTCTGCTATCATATTGACCATCTCTTCGGGTAACATGCGCTATTACGGTTTAATTAATCCCTATCAAAAAGAAAAGCTTTACCCTGATTATGATAGTCTTATCACTATAAAACACTGGCATCATTACCAGTTAAGCTATGATAGGACAAGTGATAAAATCATGGGAGTATTTGTAGGTGGTAAAAAGAATACAACAGACAGTATCAAGTACACGTTTCGTCGCATTAGAAAAAATGAACTTAAGTTGGTAAAAGGTATAGAGGATAAGGACTGGCATCCGATCAAAACCTTTCATCCTTTTTTTATTGAACAATTAATCAGCGGAAAATATAAAGCTTTAAATAAAGATAGTCAAGCTCCTTTCATGACACTTGATACTATGGGTAAAATGCGAGGTTTTAAGAAGTATAATAAGTATCATATACATAGTTACTTCATGACAAATCACCCCTTTCGTCCTGAAGATGCCATTATTTTTGAGGATACTCTAAAAAAAAACAGACCTCTACATAAATCTGTAGTATACAGTTGGGCATTTAGGCAGGATACACTCATACTCACAGAAATGCATACCCAAAGTCATGAACAGTGGAGTAAAGGAACCAAAACTTACACGTTCATCAAACAATAGTTTAATATTGTATTGCTCAAACAACATTAAACCAGCAGTAAATTATAATAACTGTACTTAATGAAGCTTTTATGCCACTTAACTCCCACAAGACATTTCAAATTACTGATTTCATCTCCTAAAATTTGAATCAATAAAACTAAAATTTCGAAACTGTTTATTAGCACTAAGTAAGACATTTATGCAGGTTTGAAAAAGGCATAAAAAAAGAGGCTACCGCGAAGCATCCTCTATATATTTTTATTGGTGAATAATCTATTTCAATAGCATCATTAGGCGGCAATACGAAACACAGTTTGTTCTTGTGTGCTGTCTAATACTTGAGTGAGTGTTGGGGTCAAATCATCTACCATTCGATCCATTACTTCTTCAAATTCAATTTCTTTTACTGTGATGATGGCAACCACTTTATCGGTTTCTTCTTGTTTCATTGCTTCATCATCTATTACCGCACCCATTGCATAATACAAATCTTCCCACTCGGTAGGCGTAAACATCAAGTTTGCATTGCCGTTTTGATCGGTAAACTGAATGATTTTGTTACGATCTTTAGCGAAAATTCTTATCTCGTATTTCATAGACATTTAGGTTATTTTCCTGATATAAGAAACGTGTTCTATTTTTTGTTTGATTAAGTGTTAAATTCATTGTAAAATTAGCCTAAATAATATAATTATTCTGCGTATTTGTAATATTATTACATATTTTCGATTTTAGCAAACGGCCAATAAATCAGGGCTAATTACATAAAAAGTGCATTTTTTAATAGCAAACGGCAATGCTTGCAAAAGGTTATACCGAAATATTAATATTTAAATATAATTTAACTTTCGTTGTATTTAATCTATTTTCAATTGGATTAAACTCACGCATTGCGTAAGTTTTTTTGCGGTTAAGTGCTTTATTTTGCCCACCTAAAGTTGTTTTAGTTGTCAGAAATTTTAGTAGTTGTTTTTCCAGAAATATTTCTTGTCATTTCATTCCAAAATACGTAAGCTTGCTTTATGAAGCCAGACTCAGCCTTAAGTTAATTGTTACAGTGCTCAAACGCCTGGTAAGGATCAGGAGTAGTTTGGCAAATCAGCCTTAGCTTATCGCTTCATAGTGTAAGCTTTAATCGGCTTCTAATAACGCGCAAGTCATAAAGCCTAGTGCAGGGGTTCGATTCCCCTCGCCCCAGCCCAATAAATATATATCCAATACTGGGGCGTAGCTCAGTGGCAGAGCAAGGGTCTCTGGTAAATGTGATTGGTGGGTTTGAAAGCAAGCTATTTTTTTCGCGTAGGCGAACGCTTCGTGGCGGAATTGGTAGACGCGACCGTTTGAGGAGCAGTTGTTCAACGAACGTGCAGGTTCGAGTCCTGCCGAAGCATTGCCCCGATACATAGGCTAGGTATCGGGGTGTTTTTTTAGGCAGATTTGTAGGTAAAGAAGCCAAGGATTGACTTTCAAACTTAAATTCTCCCAAAATCTGGAAGCGACGTTTTTTGATGACAATCTTAAACTTCTTAAATCGAAACTTCTTCGCCAACCTCTTCGCCACATCGTCCAGCGTTTTAGCCCCGCTGATGACCCCGCGTTTGGCGCCTTTAAAGATCATTTTACCGTTTTTCATTAAAGCACCCCAGCCATCGCGTGCCACGCCGCCCAAATCCTTCAAGTTTTGCGCGGTGTTTTTGATGCCTTTCACCGCACTTTTGCGAGCGGCTTTGGTGCCTGCTTTCACCGCTCCTTTTACTCCTTTCTTCGCTACAGTTTTGATGCCTTTTTTGGCGCTCTTGAGCAATGCTTTGCCGCCAAACAATAGGGAGAAAATGAGCTCAATGGTGAGGGCGGCTAAACCACGCGCCAGGCTCTTGGCACCGCCTGCTATAGTTTTATCCGGGAAGGCTTGGCTTAGGTATTTACCAAAGTGTTTTGCCATGTCGAGTATGCCAATGCCCGTGAAGATTGCCCCCACTATTTGCAACAGTAAGGGCAAGGCTGCCATAATAGCGCCACGTGCTGAAAGTCCGCGATTTATCGGGATGGCAATGTTGGCGAGTATCAAACCTGTTGAAAATCCCGTTTTTTTACGGGGCAATGCCTGCCACCAAGCCAATAATGACGGTGACCTTGTTTTTGGTCCACCATTCGCTCACCGCTTTTTTCATCGTGCCCGTCAGGTAGCCCAAGCGTTCCATGGGTCCCGCAAAAGGCCCTATTTGTCCTTCTTTGGTGCTGCCTTGGCTGCCTTGTTTGGTGTCGGTGGTGGTAGTGCTTTGGCTGGTGTCGGTGGCTTGGGTTTTCTTCGCTTCGGTGCTTACCACGCCCGCCGCTTCTTGCTTTATTTCTTCTACATTTTTCTTTTGATCAAGGTCGGGCTGTTCGCCAAACTCTAGCTCTTTGCCTTTGGGCAAGCCAGCAATCAGTTTTTGTAGTTCAGGGCTGAGTGTAGGGTTTTGCACCACTGGGTCTACCTTCACATCTTTAGCCTCTAATTTGGTCTTTTGCAGTACTTGGGTATCTTGCTGGGTGATTTTGCCTTGCTCTTCGGCTGCCTTCACTGCGTCTTTGGTGTTGTTTACCACTACTTCGCCCGGTAAAGGTTGAGTAATATCTGCTCCCAACAACTCTTCTGACATTTGCCCCCAGAAATAATCGGGCGAACGACGCGCGGCTGAAATAAGGTTGGTTATTGATATTTGTTATTATTTAGTAAGAATGTTTAAAGCTGGAATTTTTGCGTGAACTACTTCTGTTAAAAGCTTCTCGACTCGCCAAACCATGTCTGTAAGGTTTAATATTGTTTGTTTGTTAGTATTAGATTCTCTTTTAAAATAGTCTAATATTTCTTTAAGATATGTTAAATAGCTTGTGGCACATATATACAAATCCTTCATAAAGAGGGCTTTCTCCACGTAAGCCTCAACCAATTCATCATCATCTGACTCGTTCCATAGATCATTTCCTGATATATAAATAAATTCATCCTCTATGGTCATACGAATATAACAGTCAGATTCATAATAGTTACTGATAGAGTTTTGATGATGATATAAATCTAATAAACCTTGAAGGCAAAAAGATTCTATTGTATGGTTTACATTGTCTTCTATCATAACCTCTTTATCATCAAGATATAGCGATAAGTAAAAAGGAAGGGAACTTCTCATTAAAATTTCGTCTTCATACCCCTTGATATTATTTTGCCAGTATATTTCACCTTTTTCGGTATCAAACGGTACGCTTGGAAAATAAACTTGTGATTTCATTAAGCTATGACCTTTTTATAAATAAACTATGTAAAGTAAGCATCTCATCTTTGCTCAATGTAATAATATCTGAACCTTTTTGAGAGTTTGGAAAGAAGCTTCCAACTTCATACCCTCCTCCTGCTGCTGCTGACTTAGGTTTAGTAGCTACTGTCACAGGGATTTTGGGGCTTCCTACAGCTGTTCTATTGAACCCGTCACCTAGTGGTAATCTATTTTCAGCATGTAATTTATCAAGTGCATCATCAAGGTATCTTTTCAAGTCATCTAACCCAACTGTATCATCCCAAAAACCTTGTTCTACTTTTGTATTTTTTAGCCTGAATTTATAATCATCCCCTGCATGAGTAATAGTCTTTGTTTTCTTGAGAGGTTCTAAATCTTTAAGGTCCTTTAACACTTCGTTTTTATATCGGTTCATTAATCGTTGATACATGGGGTCTGCGGAAGTAATAGGAACCCCACCTGGACCAGATATATGTGGTTTAAAATTAAAGTAGTTTAAGTGATGTCTTTCTAAAAAGTGAGGATAATTAGCGCTATTAAAAGGCTTACCGCCTAACATTTTAAGGTAACTATTTTTCATAGTATGCGCTTGTGCAGGTATGCCTTGCATTCTAAACTTAGGTGCAAGTTTTGCGAGGCGTGAAATATACTCAGGAGAAGCCAAAGCCTTATCAATAATTGGCTTCATGGCTTTAATACTACTATGGTTACGAGCAATGACCATCAAGGATTTAAATTCTGAGGCATAAGGCTCGTTTTTGACAATGCCAGCTAATTTTTCAAATTCAGCGTCACTCAGCCTTATTTTTTTTCTTAGAATATCAAGTTCCTTAAAATAAGATCGTTGACCAGACGCCTTAAACTCATTTCTGATGCGAATAACTATTCCTCTAGGATTAAATTTTAATAATATAATAATCCACTGCTTAGTTACTCTAATTTTACCTAGCCCTAATCGGA
>NZ_AAWS01000049.1 GCF_000169175.1 Microscilla marina ATCC 23134 | reverse complement strand
TTACTACCCATATCATGAAGCAACACGCTACTCCTTTATATGTACTCAGATGGATACCAGGATCAGTTTGGGGGTAAAACAATAAAAAATTATGCGGCAAAATTTGCGTAAGCTATTGCTTGACAACCATCATTTGCCTATGGCTGAGCAACAGCAATTGTTGGAAAATACCATGCGCCAATGGATGGCTTACCTGCCCAATGATGAAGATGTCATTCAGCAAATGGATGACATGCTGGTATTGGGGGTAAAGCTGGATTCTGAGCCATCAAAAGCAACGGGCACGCAGCTATAACATTGCGGCGGGTTTCAACAAATCGCTCAGACTGGCAATGATTCTTTTTTCGGGGTCAAACGCTTGTTTACGTTGTACCCACCAATATTGCCACCCCATGGCTTGCGCACCTTGTATGTCAGCCCGCCCACTGTCCCCTATCATAGTTACCTTGTCGCCGGGTTGCCAGGGAACCAAATCAAAGATGGCTTGTTCAGGTTTTACACTGCCCACTTCACACGAAAAAATAGCACGCTCAAAAAACCTGTCCAAATTTAACTCCCGATAAGGCTGTATGTAAGGTGTAGCAAGATTAGAAATCAAGTACAGTGTATAATATTGGCTTAGCTCATTCAACACTGGTATAGTTTCAGGAAAAACCTGTACTGAGGCTATTTCTTGCTGTAGTTGTACGCCTATACTTTGTCGGTCAATTTTTGATTGCTTTATGAAGGGCATCATCCAAATTGTTTCGAGGGGTTGAGTAAGCACCTTTCGGCGAAATTGCTGAGCAGACATATCGATATGTTGCCTGTACAACTGCATGAGAGGCATTGTAGGGCGGGTTATTTCTACCAGCGTATTGTATAAGTCAAAAACCAGTACTTTTTGCATACGAGCAAGTTTACTTTAATTCATTGAACTAAGAAAGCGTGTTTTTCAAAAAACCTTTTTTTTGAAAATGGTAAAGCCGTAAAGAATCCCTATATTGATTTGCTTTCAAAGCTAAATGTGACTTCAATAATAACCTTAATCTATTAAACCAAATGAAAAAAAATTTACTTTTCGCCTTTATTTCTTTGTTTTTTTGTGGTCTTGCTCAAGCACAATTAACAAAAACAGAAGTAGAAGCATATATGAAACCCCTTAATCTTCAACAGGTGAAAACAGTATACCTTACTTACAACACCAACCAAAAGATGGTATCAAACGCATGGTCAGATAATGGGTATGAATATACATCTGTTGCTTCTCTTCAAATCAAATACACCGCAAACGCTATGCTTTTGAACATAAACCAACGGGCGTATTTGATTCCTTATAAGGCAATTAAACTTTTGCGTTACCGCAAAAGAAACCAAGGAACAGAACTCATAGTGATGCTTTTTGACTAAAAACAAACAGCGCTTACCATTCACAACAAAACCACCCCTCACAATCAAAGCAGGAGTGGTTTTGTCGTCTACATCCAACTATAGATTCGGATAAGAAAGTGCCTTACACCAATTTTTCGGATGTGTTTGACAATGCTACCCAAAATGCTCAGTTTATATGGAGCACTAATATTGTGTTAGACAATGTGGTAATTGTGCGGAAGACGGTGGAGTAGACTATTGAGCGAAAGCGATGTTTAAGCATACATCTCTTTTTATACTTTACTCCAGTAATTGACCACCTTTATAAAATAGACAAATAGATTGCCCTTTGCTATTTAAACGTACACTTGATTTAGCCTTCTCAAACGCATTACTAATATGATACTCATTACTAAGGCTTCTGTAAAATACTTCAGAAAAATTAATGGCATCTCTGTCATGAATGCTTCCACTAAACCCCACTACCTGTTGTATCTTTACAGCCACACGATTAGCCATTTCTTTTGATTGGCAGGCATTTAAAATCACACATTGTACATTCATTTGGTACATTTCAAACACTGTTTCCCAAGAGTTCAATATATTTTGTTGAGTTGATGAGGAGGGAACAGTTCTCTGTCTGCTAGTTCTATCAAATCCTAAGCTCACCCCTGTTTCATCCCCATGGCTGGCTATATGCACTATAGTAGGCTTATGCTCTTCTAACAAAAGTAGCGCATCTTGATATGAAGCAGTATTTTTGACTATTACTTGATATTGTTCTCTAGCATTGCCTTTAGTAGTCAATACTTTCTCAATTTTATCTGCTTCTTTTTTTACATTAATAAATTGTTGATGAGGTAAACAGGCGGTGAGCACCAATACTGTTTTTACTATCGGATTAATGGCAACGGCTGGCTCATAAATCACCTGAGCTGTTTTTTGGTATTGGTAAGTTTGCAACGAAGCCTGCATAGTAGGGCTTATTTTAGACGCAATAAGAAATGATAGTCCTGTGGGCATGGCTGCAAATAAGTGAAACTGGGCTTGTGGGTATAAGCCCATGGCTTTTTTAAGTTCCTCAATAAAAGTATCAGCATACTTCATAACACTTTCCTCGGTACTTAAAGCATCAAGCTGAGGGTTTGTTACGCTTATGTCTATTTCCTGCAAAGGAGGCTCGCTTAAAATGTAAGTATCTGTGGGGGCAATTGGTGCAGATACACTCAAGCGAATGATCACGTTCCCAAACTGCTCATTTTTATGTAAAGGGTGTTTATAGTTCACCAATATAGACTGCTCATTTTTTTGTGAAGCATCAAGATACCATTCCTTTTCTGTGCGATGATAAGTAAATACTTTTACCTTATAATAATCATGCAACAAGCTTCCTAAATGTAACATGGCGGGTATAGGGGCTGCGGCAAAGTAAGCTATAGTAACTCCTGTTCTTAAATAAGGCTGTACTTGGTTTTCAAATAATTGCTTTTGTTGTTCTTTCAACGCCACCCAATCCTCCACCTTTTCACCCAAAGGTTTAATTTTATCATAAGGTCTTACTTCTGTAAACACAAATTCTTTGTTTTGCCAAGCTTCTGGTAAAGCCTCTATACACTCTTCTTCTGAGATTTCCCGATGAATGATATGAGCAATGATGATTATTTTTCTTGCCATTTATTTATTGAGATAATGTAAAAACAGGAGGTGTCCCTCCTATTTATTCTTACTGGTTATACAATCTTTGTGTTTTCAAGTAATGGACTTGGAGCAGTACTTTTTAATAGCTCCTTGAGCACATGCATATCTAACGGTTTATCACGTGCCATGCTTTGCAATATCGCTTGTCCTCCTACTCGTTGAATAATATCTGAGTAGCTAAAGTGTGGGGTCTTTGCTTGGGCAATTTTAACCAACTCTTTAAGTTCAGTTTCTGTGTAGCTCACCCCTTCTAGTATTGTAGCAAACAACTTTTTCAGAATAAATTCATTATTGGGTCGTTTAAACTCCAAAGCTAACCCAACCCTACGCCTCAAGGCAGGATCAAGTACATCCAGGCGGTTGGTGATCATAATCACAGCCAAAGGAACCTTTTCTCTCGAAAGCAAGTCTATTTGTTTGATGAGCACGTTCAGCCCTGCCCTATCTTCGTGATGTGCTTGGTTTTGAGCCCGGCTGGTTGCCAAATCGTCCGCTTCATCTATAATCAGTATTCCTGGGCATTTAGCCTTATTAATTTTAGCTTTGGCATTGGCAAAAGTGGCTGTAATACGGTTAGATATTTCGCCTACCATGCCACCTCCTCTAATGTTTGAAGGGGTTTCGAGCGTGAGTAAATGCGTGCCTAACTGCTGTGCTAAAGGTGAACCTATAGCATTTGCTAAAGCTGTTTTACCACACCCTACCTCGCCTGAAAGCATCACCAATGGACGTATAGGAATGTATTTATCCAAAAAAGACAACTTGCCTTTGTGATGTTTTTTCTTCCAGTTATTTAGCGTATCTGGCTGTACAATCAATCTAAGGTTATGCAGCAAATTAGCCTTGTGTTCTTCTAGCCCCACCAAGGCTTTGTAAGCCTCATCTGCTTGCTTGTCGGGGTGCTTGGTTTCTATTAGTCTTAAAGTATTATCTACCATTCTCCAAATTTTTTAATATTCAAACCATAACCATCTTTAGAATAACTTCCATGGCTGTTGCTTGCTCCAGTTAATTTTTTGCCATTATTTCCCCAGCCTCTTTTCTCAAGTTCTTCATTGGCTTCGTTATAGTTATGAGCCTCAGTATCAAGTATTGCCAACAATGAAACATGGGTATTAGATGGAAGATTGTAAAAATCGTTTCCACCTGAGTCATCATCAATAGAGATGCTTCCATCATTTTTCACTACCTGACATAACCCTCCTATTTGTTCTCCATTAGGTTTTCTAAACTGAAACTCAAACTGACTAAGTACTTGTTTATTCAGTAGGTACAATAAATCAGCTCGCCAACTATTACATTTCTCTGTAGTAATCAAACCTGCATTCCACATATTTAAAGTATCCTCATATATTTTGCCTATAACATACTTTGCTCTTGCCTCAGTATAAGTATTGGTTTGAGAATATGAATTTGTATATGAGTTCATAAACTATTTATCACAATTATTTTTAAATGAGTTACCAAAAATTTCTACCAAACAATCCAAACTTTTGGCATGCTCACCATCTTTATCATAGCGAATGGCTCGTGCCATCTCATCGCGGCTTTGCTCCAACCAACCTGCCAACTCACTAATTTCTAAATTATCCCATTTTTTTGTAACAATATTGTCTTTAGCTACTGGGTCTACTACTGACCATAGTACACTATCGTCTAAATCTTTCTCCTTAAGGCTTTTGGTAAAATCATTGAAAAAGATCGCTTTGTGTTTACTTACTAAATGAGCCAATACACCAAACCAACGGAACAAGGTTTCGGGGTAAGTTTCAA
Source organism: Microscilla marina ATCC 23134 (assembly GCF_000169175.1). Classification (NCBI taxonomy): domain Bacteria; kingdom Pseudomonadati; phylum Bacteroidota; class Cytophagia; order Cytophagales; family Microscillaceae; genus Microscilla; species Microscilla marina. Next base: position 63,731 of record NZ_AAWS01000049.1, on the reverse strand, counting down.
CAACACCACGTTGATCGTAAGCTTTAGCAGCTAATAAATTGATCACAAAACTGGGAACTTCTTTTTTGGTATTATCAGTCAAACTAAACACTGCCGATTGAGAGGTATGGTGCGAGTTCCACCACTTTAGAAGGCGTACGCACTCATTAAATTTTACCCGTCCTTTTACCTGATTGCTTTTGTCTGTGCGATCACGGGTAAAACTATTGTGTTTTTGTACTGAGGTGACTACCTCGTCACCATTGCTTTGAATAATCGCTTGCTTTTCATCATTATTGGTGGCAAGCACAGGCACTATATCAAAGTAGATGTCACTAGAAAACTTCAGTTTAATTGACCTCTTGGTACGCTCACGATCAGTATTGGGGTAAGCTTTTGCCACATAACCATCAAAACGATCCAATAACTTTGAACCCTCTACTTTGTTTCCATCACTGTCTTCGCGCTCTACTACAAAAGGCTGGTCTATGTCTTGTCCTTCTTGCTCGGCACTCCCTCGCTTATAGCGTCTTAACCCTGTTTTTTTAGCAAATGATCCTGCTTTGGGCATTGAATGAATGATCAACCCATCATCTTCGGCTTTAGCACTTACTTTCTTCTTTACGCTTTCGCGATGTTGTTTAATAGACCCCCGCTTATTTGGATCAGGGGCAATCCAGTCTACAAAATTCCTGATGCGCACATGAATAGTGCTTCGGTTTGAGAGTTCTCCCATAAAATTGCAAATATTTTTGATTAAAAAACTTTTGCAAAACTATGACCTATTCACCAACCTTCTATCCCCAAAACCAATGATTTCCTACGCTTACAATATCCTCAAAACTAATGAGGGATATCACAGTATAATTCCTGTACTTTGGCAAAGCATTGAGGTACAATGCCCTATTTTTCACTCAAACAAACCGGAAGTATAATGCCAAAACAACAAAAAATATTTGCTTTATTGGTAGGAATCAACCAGTACCACCCTGCAAGTAATGTAACCTCGCTGAATGGTTGCATTGCAGATATAGAAGCCACCGAAAAGTTGTTAAAGGAGGATTTCAAAGTAGCTTCAGGCAATGTATGTAAGCTCACCAACGAGCAGGCTACCCACGAAAATATAGTGGCTCATTTTCAACGCCACCTCATAGCCAATGCTGCTCATGATACCACGCTGTTGTTTTGGTTTAGCGGACACGGGGCGCGTCAACGTACCGATCCTCGGTTTTATAAATATTTGCCCGAAGAAGACCCTGAAAATTTGAAAGATGAGACATTGGTATGTTATGATAGTCGGGCAATAGTGAACGGAACAATGCCCCATCCTGATCTTGCCGATAAAGAGTTGGCAGTGTTGATTGATTTGGCGGCTAAAAAAGAGGCGGAAGTGGTCACCATATTTGATTGTTGCCATTCGGGCGATATTACCCGTAGCGATCCAGACCACTATGAACGCACTCGTTTGATAAAGGACAGGGATGAGCAAGAACATGAACTAGCAAGGGACTATGGCAAACCTAATGCACCTTTTAGTCGAGGCTACCTGGAGGGATATTACCAAAAGCATCAACTTGACCGTATTCCTAAAGGGAAACATTTGCTATTGGCGGCTTGCCAATATTATGAAACTGCCAAAGAGTGTACTATTAAAGGAGACAGGCGAGGCATATTTAGTTACTACCTACAACAAGTAATTACGCAAAATCCTGCCGTTACTTATACCAATTTGTTTGAACAATTGCGCAGTGTAATAGCCTTTGAAAGTACTCAACGCAACTTTAGTAGCCCACAAACACCCCAGTTTACTGCCTTGGCGGGCTTTGACACTGATCAAATCATATTGACCAAACAGAAGCCTGAGTACTTGAGCAATAAGTATGAAATTACTTACAGCAATGAACAAAAAGAGTGGCAAATAAAGTATGGTGCCAACCAAGGCTTACCTACCTCGGGCAAGGTGATAAAGTTTGATATATACGATAATCCTACTCTCCAAAAAGCGATGACCGAAGGGTATGTCAAAAGTGTAGAAGTCAACTACAGCACGCTTGCCTTAGAGCATAATTTATCGCCCCAACAGCGCTATTGGGGGGAATTGACCCAACTAGATGATGTACCTGTGTATGTTAATTTAGAAGGCGACTTTATAGGACAAAAGGAGTTGCACTTATTTATCAAAAAGCAAGGAACTACCTACTTTGCTATAGATAATAATAAAAAGCATGAGTTTAGAATAAATATAGATCAAGGAGACTGGCAATTGTTTAAGGACAAGAAAACTGAAGCCTTGGTAAACGAGCCTTTTGCCCCTGGCAAGGTAGTTCACAAACTCAATCGTTTGGGACGCTGGCACTTGCTGCGCAACAACCCAAATAAAAACACACGATTTAAGATTCCTGAATTTAACTTTAGGGTAGAAGACACCCTACACCATCAAGTGCTTAAGGGTACAAGTGCTTTTCAAAATAAGGCATTTGTTTGTGCCCCTAATGAGGAGGGGGAATGGATACTCGATGCTGAAATAAAAGGGCAGAATTACCTGGATAAAAACTTGTTTTTCACCTTGCTATATTTCGCTTCTGATTATAGCATACAGGTGCCTTACAATCAGTGTATTAAAGCCAGCAAACCTTTTGTAATAGATGAACAGGAATTTGTTATGAAGCGTGGCAATACCAATGTCGAATGCATACAATTGATGGTAAGCACCGAAAAGGTAGAAAGTCATTTTTTATCTCAATCAGGACTGACATCAGACAATGAAAGGGAGATGCGAACCAAGAAAAAAAGTACCGATTGGTGTACAGTGACGATGGAGTTGAATTTGGTGAAAAAGTAAAAAATGCTGATAATGTACATACTAAGCCTTAGTACATTGTAAATTAAGTAAGTTGTTATTTAGTTCGAGTTTATTTTGTTTGCTGGCGATCTTTACAAATAGAGCATAGCCAAAGCTACGCGATTTTTGTAAAGAGAAGTCAGAGGGCAAAAGAAGCCGAAAAAAGCATAAGACATTTATTTTACAGTGTACTTATCTCGACTTTAGCCATTTGCAAAAAAGAAACCCACTCCGGGAAAAACAAGTTAAAATTGTGACCAAACATTTTTAACAATGCAAATATTCCCGAATGAGTTTCTTGATGTGATAATACAATTTAAAGGTGTGTTTTCAAAGCATATATATTCGCATGTTCAATTTTTACTGGCAGGGGCAATCTTATGTCAAGGTAAACGAACCATAAGCTCTGTGCTTCGCATCTTGGGTTTGAGTAAGGTAAAGAACTTTGGCAAGTACCATCGTGTTTTGAGCAGAGCCAATTGGTCATCATTAAGATGTTCTAAAATTTTACTTCATCAACTTCTTAAGTGATTGCTTCCCGGAGATAAGTTAGTATTTGGGATAGATGAGACTATTGAACGAAGGTGGGGTAGAAAAATCAGTAAACGAGGAATTTACAGGGATAGTGTCCGGAGTAGTAAATCCCATTTTGTCAAGTGTAGTGGATTGTGTTGGCTTTGTGTGATGTTATTGACCGACATCGTATGGGCTAGTCGGGTTTGGGCATTACCCTTTTTAAGTGTTTTAGCACCCAGCGAACGATAGCAAAAAACATAAAACGCTCACCAATTAGGCGTATCAGATGGTTTTACAAGTAAAACGTTGGTTGCCAGATAAGGACATCATTGTAGTGGGAGATAACAGCTATGCATCCATAGAGTTTCTTGACAAAGCACGTAAATTGGCCACAATCATTGCCACCATGAGAATGGATACAGCTTTGTATGATTTCGTGCTCCGGGGCAGAGAGGGCGTAGTCGGGTAAAAGGTGATAAGCTACCTAAATTGCCCGACGTATTGAAAGGCTGCCAAACAGTTTGGCAAAATATCACCAAATGGTATGGGCAGGTAAATAAAGTAATGAAAGTGACTACAGGAACTGCTTTATGGTATCGGGCAGGAAAACCAGTGATTCCATTAAGGTGGGTTTTGTTGTGTGATCCTGATCAAAAACTTGAGCCAAGGGCAATACTCTGCACTGATTTGTCTCTTTCTTTAAAAGAGATTGTGACTTACTATGTCAGGCGTTGGTCAGTAGAAGTTACCTTCGGGGAAGTAAGAAAGCACCTGGGAGTAGGAACTCAAAGACAATGGAGTGATGAACAACACCTGCGTTGATGAGCTTATTTTCTATAGTCACATTAATGGCTCACAGGCAAGCACTCATAGGAGAGTTGCCAACAATAGAGACTTCCTGGTATAAAAAGCCGTATCCAACCTTTAGTGATGCGCTGGCTTACACCAGGGGGCTTTTTTGGAATAAATTTAATTTTTTACACTCGCCAAAAACAGGCGAGTGTAAAGTAACAATATCAAAAGATTTGCTCGAGCATATGCAGCAGGCATTAATGTATGCTACATAAGGCTAAAGTCGAGATAAGGAATAGTACCAAAATAAATTTACATTTTTAACGTCATCTTTCGCTGACAGAATTCGTTAAAAAAACTTGACGTAGCGCTGCTATGCCGCCGTCCCGCAGGGCTGGCTCAACATCCACTGGATATTGCCCTGCCTCCCCTGCCAACAAAATATTTTGGCGTTATTATAGAACTTTATTTTTACACCATTCCTTAGTATAAAATAGCTTTGGTTACTTGGGTAACCAAGCCAACATTTATTTACCCAAAAACGCTTATGCATCAAAATCATATGTTGCATACAGTTCTATCGAGATTACAATATTCAGATGACGACTTTCCTTAAAGTTCATCTGTCTGGTATTCAAGATAGAACGTATGAAAAAAAAATCTATAGAGGGAGTAATTGCTGCCCTGTTCAATGATCAAAAGTTATACAAGGCATTGCTTGCCAAAGCGCAACATGTATTGCAAAACAATGCCGAAAGTATAGATGTGGTAAACGATGCCTACATCAAGTTATTTGAGGAACTTAACCAAGGCAAAGAGGTTGCTAACATGCCTGGCTTTCTCTGGAGCACTTGCTACCGCAAAGCAGTAGATGTCTTGCGTAAAAGACAAAACAGTCTTCAGTATGTGGCTCATTGCAAAGCTACTTTTAGCAGTAGTCAAACTTGTCGCCAAATGAAACGTTTTGAGCAAGCGGGCGAATGGAACCATTGGCTTAGCCAGTTGCACCTCACCAACGATGAGCTTGTCTTGTTTGAGTATATACAGCAAGAGTATACCAATCAGGAAATAGCACAGGTATTGAACACCGCACCCGACGAAATCAGAAAAAGGAAGTTTTCGCTTAAGCGTAAATTTCAAAAGCTGGTCAAGCGGGCATCTTAACCTATTTCACCCAAGCCGAATGTTTGTCGATAAACGTTCGGCTTTTTTGCATGAAAGGTAGTTTTATTTCAATTTTGATCTTTCAAATCATTGAGACTTTTAAATAAGATAACTGTTATGATCAAGCAAGTATATAAAATACTGTCATTGGCAATGCTATTAAGCCTAAGTGTTACTGCCTGGGCAACACCTACCAAGGTAGTGGTTCGTGCCAAGGCCAAAGACGCCAAGTTTATTGGTTCATCGGTAGGTGGGGCAATGATAATTATCAGAGATGCCACCACAGGCGAAATTTTGGCCAAAGGTATGACCAAGGGCAGCACTGGCAATACTGGGCTCATTATGCGCAAAGCGCACGAACGTTATCAATCTATTGTTGATGACCGTACTGCCAAGTTTGAAGCAACTATAGACATCAAAGTCCCTACTTTTGTCACCATACAAGTGATGGCTCCTTATAATAAAAAACAAGCCACCATCACTGCCCAAACACAGGTTTGGCTTATTCCAGGCAAAGACATTGCCGGGGAAGGTATTATCGTAGAGATTCCAGGATTTATTATAGACATACTGGCACCTCAAACCCACGCGTTTACTTCTTTGGGCAAAACCAAGAATCAAATAAATATTGTTGCCAACGTAGTGATGATGTGTGGTTGTACTATTTCGAAAGGTGGCTTGTGGGATGGTGACAAAATGGAAGCCAAGGCGTTGATTAAACGTAATGGAGAAAGCTATAAAACGGTAGAGCTAAAGCTAGGCAAACAAGTCAATACATTTGAGGGGGTGCTGAAAACAACCGAGACAGGTTTGTACGAAATAACCGTGTATGTGTACGATGCCCGCACAGGCAACACTGGCGTAGACAAAGTAAATGTAGTAATTGGGAAGTAACAATACATTCCCCTCAAACACCTATTTTATCAGGAAAAATTCTTGTGCAAAAACCTTAGCAATACTTACAAAACAGGCATTGCTAAGGTTTTGGTTTTAAGGCGTACCCAAAGCTCTTTGCTTTTGCAATGCTTCAGCGTACCAATCAAACTCGTTTAAAAAACGGGTAATGCGCTTAAGATACGCCTCGTCCTGAAGCTTTCCTTCGCTGTTAAACACCTGACCTATTTTAGAAAAATACATAATAGAAGGAATACTGGGCATTCCCAGCTCTCCTGTCAGGTTGCGTAAATGCATGGCTACTCTGGCTCCTCCAAACGCCCCTGGTGAATAGGTAACCAATCCACTTGGCTTGTAGAAATACTCTTTTTGAAAATGGTCCAGCATATTCTTAAGGGCAGGAGGCACACTATGGTTGTATTCACCACTTACCACCAAAAAACCATCGGCTTTGGTAAGTATTTGGGCTATTTTCTCCATATTTTCAGGGGCTTCTCCTGCAGGATATTCTTTGTACATTTTGTCGAGCAATGGCAAAGGCAACTCAAGCGGATCTATAAGTGTAGCAGTGTGCCCACGTGCCTCGACCTGCTGGGCTACAAACCGAGCTACATGAATACCTTTGCGATTTTGGCGTACTGAACCATACAGTAGAGCAATGTTTAACGACATAGTTTGAGATTGTTAAGTAAGGTTTAAGGTAATTTAAATAACATTTGCTATACAACAACCGTTTTTTTAGCTTAATTCATCAAAGCCCCAGTCTTAACAATACACTAACACTCTTGCTGTTGTATTACCACGCAAAACTATTTTAGCTTTATATACCCCCACTTGCGACCTTTACGCACCAATGCTATTCCGTCAGAAAAATCATACGCTTCCTGAAACTGAGGCTTAATCACAAATTCGCCTTTTTTATTAATGTATCCCCATCGATCGTTTTTTTCAACTGGTGCCAAGCCTTCTGCAAAAACCAACGCCTCGTCGAAACTGGGCTTAATCACATACTTCCCTTTTTTGTTGATGTATCCCCACTTGCCTTCGTCTTCTACCCTTGCCAACCCTTCTGAAAAATCATCTGCTTTGGCAAAAACAGGCTTGACTACAAACTCCCCCTTTTGGTTGATAAACCCATAGCTGTAGTTGTATTCTACACAAGCAAGTCCTTCGATAAAATCATCAGCAACGCTGAACTTGGGCGCAATCACTATTTTTCCTTTTTTGTTGATATACCCCCATTTTCCTTGCTGTTTAATGGGTGCCAGCCCTGCCGAAAAAGCCCAGGCTTCGTCAAACTGTGGTGTAATCACTATCTTTCCGGCTTTGTTGATATATCCCCATTTTTTGTCTTGACGAATAGCCGCCAACCCTTCCGAAAAATCTCCGGCAATGATATACTGTGCTGCAATCACAAAATCACCTTTTCGGTTAATGTAGCCTTGTTTATTGCTTTTTTGTACTCTTGCCAAGCCATTGGGGGCAAAGTTCCAAACCATTTCAAACTGAGGCTCAATGACCATTTTACCTGTTCTGTTGATGTAGCCGTAGCGATTATTTTGGGCTACAAACGCCATTTTTTGAGAAAAAGCTCCAGCACGCTTGTACTTTGGGGCAATTACCCACTCAAAAGATTGTTGTGCAGTTGCCCAATGATGCGTTATTAGGCAAAAAATTAATGTCATAATTGTTCTCATAGTTCTTTTATTTATCAGAGTAATGATTTTGCTCAACCTTTCTCTGCAAGGGTGTAGCTTTTTGTTATAATTCCTCTCTTCTAACATACAAAAAAAGCCCTTGTTACTACAGTAATTTTATAACTTTAAAAGTCACACAAATACTAATTGTACTATTTTATCTTACAATCTTTTTAAGTAAACATCAAGATGTTCCCAACCTGGCGATGCCTTCTTTGATTAATACAATAAAACTTTTCCATTCATCCCAAATATTGATACTTTTGTGCAATTATTTTTTTGGTCTACTTCTAAATTTGACTTTTTAATTCAAAATGATATCTGTATCAAATCTATCCCTTCGATTCGGGAAACGAACCCTTTTTGAGGAAGTTAATATAAAATTCACCCCTGGAAACTGTTACGGCGTAATTGGAGCCAACGGCGCTGGAAAATCTACCTTTTTAAAAATATTATCAGGGGATGTAGACCCTACCACTGGTCATGTAGAAATCACCCCTGGTGAGCGCATGGCAGTGCTTAAACAAGACCACTTTGAGTTTGACGAGTATCCTGTGTTAGAAACTGTCATCATGGGGCACGACAAACTTTACAGCATCATGAAAGAAAAAGATGCTATTTATGCCAAACCTGACTTTAGTGAAGATGACGGCATGCGTGCTTCGGAACTGGAAGCTGAATTTGCCGAAATGGATGGTTGGAACGCTGAAAGCGACGCGGCTGGTTTGTTGAGTGGCTTAGGGGTAACCGAAGACTTGCACACCAAAACAATGGGCGAACTAAACGGTGGCGATAAAGTAAAAGTATTGTTGGCGCAATCGCTGTTTGGCACCCCTGACATTCTGATTTTGGATGAACCTACCAACGACTTGGATGTACACACCATTAAATGGTTGGAGGACTTCCTGATCAACTTTAAAAATACAGTAATTGTAGTATCTCACGACCGTCACTTCTTAGATACGGTATGTACCCATATAGCAGACATTGACTATAGCAAGCTTAACCTTCATACGGGTAACTACAGCTTTTGGTATCAGTCAAGTCAGTTGGCAGCCCGTCAACAGTCTGACCGAAACAAAAAGAACGATGAAAAACGCAAAGAGCTTCAAACATTTATTGAACGATTTAGTGCCAATGTAGCCAAGTCTAAACAGGCTACAGCAAGAAAGAAAATGCTTGAAAAGCTTTCAGTAGACGATATAAAGCCATCGAGCCGCCGTTACCCAGGCATTGTGTTCAAACCCGAACGTGAAGCGGGCGACCAAATACTAATGGTTGAAAACCTAAAGAAAAGCATAGAAGGTAAAACCTTATTTTCTGGGGTTAGTTTTATGCTACACAAAGGTGATAAAGTGGCTTTTGTGTCTAAGGATAGCCTTGCTGTCAGTAGCTTTTTTGAAACCTTGATGGGTGAGTTGGAACCTGACGAAGGAACTTATAAATGGGGACAAACCATTACTGCGGCTTATTTGCCTAATGATAACACCAAATATTTTGAAGGGGTACAAGATAACCTGATAGATTGGTTGCGTCAGTTTACCAAAACCGAAGAAGAACGCGAAGAAACTTATGTACGAACATTTTTAGGACGTATGCTTTTTACAGGCGAAGAAACACTGAAGAGTGCATCGGTACTTTCGGGAGGTGAGAAGGTAAGGTGTATGGTATCTAAAATGATGCTTCAGCAACCTAACTTGCTAGTGCTAGACGAGCCTACCAACCACTTAGACCTGGAATCAATTACAGCTTTTAACAATGCATTGATCGACTATCAGGGTAATGTGATGTTTGCTTCGCATGACCACGAGTTTATGCAAACAGTGGCCAACCGTATCATTGAGCTTACTCCTAACGGAATGATTGACCGCATGATGTCTTATGACGAATACCTTGAGCGGGATGATATTCAGAAGGTACGAGAAGAAATGTATAGTTAGGTAATGCTCCCCCATATTGGGTAGTTTTTATAGCAAAAAGCGAAGGGGTACCCAAGTGTACTGTTTCGCTTTTTTGCTTTAATTATGGTAATTAAAGCATTCAGAATCAAAGCTGTTCAAACAATTGGACAAATTTATTGGTATAAAATTAGTATGATGAATTAGCATATTTTACATTCTTATACTTTCGTAATAAAGCTTCTCATGCAAGCCATTATATTTACAGGCATACAAGCTACCGGAAAAAGTACTTTTTATAAACAAAAGTTTTTTGACAGCCACGTACACATTAGTCTTGACCTATTGCGTACCCGCCACCGTGAAAAGGTATTTTTAGATGCTTGTTTACAGACCCAACAATCTTTTGTCATAGACAATACCAACCCTACAAGACAAAACCGACAACAGTATATAATGCTGGCAAAGGCAAAAAGTTATGAAATTATTGGCTATTATTTTGAGTCTAAAATAAAAGACGCCATCACACGCAATAATTTACGCTCTGGCAAGGCACTTATTCCCGAAAAAGGAATCAAAGGTACCTATAACCGCCTGGAGGTGCCATCGTTAGACGAAGGTTTTGACCAATTATTTTATGTACGCCTCAACCACAATGATTGCTTTGACATAAGCCCCTGGAAGATATAAAACCCAGGTCAAATTTTATAGATTTAACTCCTCAGACAATGACAGACTCTATCCACAGTAAACTAGACATTATAGAAAATATCACTCAAGCTTTTGATCAAGTATCAGGCTTTATGTATAGCCTCACCTCGGCTCAGTTTATGCAAGCCTCCACTGGCCAATGGTCAGTCGGACAACACCTTCATCACCTGGTGCTATCTACCTTGCCTATCAATGCTCTATTATTGGGCGATATCGAACATATCAAGGTTTTTGGTGCTCTTGAACGTGATACTTGGAACTACGAACAGCTTGTGACCCAGTATCAAGCATACCTCACACAAGGGGCTAAAGCCAAAGGTAAGTTTGTTCCGGATGAGCTTACACCGTATGATAAACAAGAAGTGATTGAAGCCTTTGTGCAGGCAAAAGAGGCCTTGATACTAGCAGTAGAACAATGGGATGACGATCAACTGGACAACTATTGTATTCCTCACCCACTGTTAGGCAAGCTATCGGTGAGAGAAATGCTGTTTTTTACAATTTATCACACCCGTCACCACTTCCAAGGAATCAAGCGATTGTTACGAAATATACTGAACTAAATATAGCAAAATGAAATTTGATGAACTGGATGCCAGAATGCGGGTTTTCGAGAGCGCCAACGATTTTCTGGTACTGCCCAATGTGTATATGGTTGCCCGACTCGATGGCAGAGGATTTACCAAGCTTACCAAGCAAAACTTGTCGCTCGAGACGCCTTTTGACGTGCGATTTAAAGACTACATGATTGCTACTACTACTCACCTGATGACGTGTGGGTTTAAGTTTGTATATGGCTACACCGAAAGCGATGAAATATCTTTGCTGTTTGACCTGGAAGAAAATATTTTTGGACGCAAAACCCGCAAGCTGGTGTCTTTGCTGGCAGCCGAAGCCAGCGCCAAGTTTGCTCTATTGATTAATCAGGTGGCCAGTTTTGACTGCAGAATATCGCAGCTGCCCCGCAAACAAGATGTCATAGATTATTTTCGCTGGCGCAATGAAGATGCTTTTCGGAATTCACTGAATGCACATTGCTACTGGATGCTCAGAAAACAAGGAATTTCGGCTAAAAAAGCCAACGATGAAGTAACAGGGCTATCAGTAGCTCAAAAAAACGAGCTGCTTTTTCAGGCAGGTATCAACTTTAATGATTTACCTTTGTGGCAAAAAAGAGGGGTGGGTTTTTACTGGACCACTATAGACAAAGAAGGGTTCAACCCTCGAACTAATGAAAAGGTAACGGCACAACGAAAAACACTGGTAACTAATGATGCCTTGCCTATGAAAGATGCCTACAGTAATTTTCTTACCGATTTGCTGTAATTTCAATAGTCCAGAGGGAGTTACCAAGTCTATAAAGTATTGATTTTCAGAAATTTATAAAAACAGCAGTTAAAAGCAGACTCGAATAAATGTTTACCTTACTTATGCTTGATCATCAAAGAGTGAAAGTAACTTTATTTATATAGGGCTTTCTTATAAAAAATGAGAAATCTCTCTGAAGCTTACAAAGTTCGAGGTATCGATCGGGCGTGAAGACACTGCCCTCCGAGGACAAGCTCGGAGCAGGCAAGGCGGGAATGTGGTTTTCGAGGGTATATTCTCCTGAAAAACCACATCACCGCCTCCGCTAGTGTCTCCACCTGCGGATGAGTACATGAATAAAAACTTGAATAAAATGTTGATAATGAGCCTTATATAGGTTTTATAAGAAAACCTTGTTTATTTATATGACTGATTATCAGCAAATACTTTCACTTGAAATCACTGCAGAGTATTGGTGATTTAGAAAGTTTGCTTTATTATATGGTGTTATAATTAAAAACTCCCTGACAAACTTAGTCTTGTCAGGGAGTTTTTGTAGTGGGTAATAAAGTAGCTTAGTTTAAATTTTCTTTTTAGACTCAGCCTCTATAGTTTCCACTTTACCATCTTCATATTTTGATGGACACTTCATCAAGATTTTGCTTGCTACAAACTCATTGCCTTGCACTTTGCCTACTACTACTACTTGTTCGGCTCGCTCAAAATCATTGGGTTTGGGGCTATGGTAAGTTACTTTTACCGAATTGCCTTTGTTGTCTACCAATATAAATTTAAACAAGTTCGGGTCTATGTGTGGGCGATATTCCATTCCAGTATATTTCCCGTTACTGTCTTTTTTAAGCTTGCCTACTACGTGTACATTCTGATTGTTCCCGTTTTCGGCTTTGGCAAATGCCTCGTCAAAGCTTACATATTGGCTGGCATCTCCTGCCGCTACTATGATCATCGAAATGGCGATGGCTATTACTACAATACCAATAATATGTGATGTTTTCATTCTGTATAAATTTTATTCTGAAAAAGCTACCTTGTTAACCACGTACTTCCTTTTCAAGTTTTTTTATTTTTCTATCCAAATTAATCAAGTACAAAAATACTCCAGTGAGTACTATGCCCAGCACCAATACTACCACATAGATTTTCCCATTTTGCCTCAGCACATCTGCCATAGGAGCATCAAAAGGGCGCTTTACCTTAGGAGTTTGGGCATACAAGTTTATAAATGAAAGTGATATAAACGCAATGACAAATGTTAGTTTTTTAAATATTTTCTGCATAATTATCATTTTTAAGATCCTGCTATTTCCTTTTCATACTCTTTGTCTATCATTGTTTGGGTTACTTTACGTAACCTCACTCTAAGGGTAATGATCCACCACCCTAACAATGACCAACCTATAATGGCAGGATAAAACACCACCCGCATAGCTGAGTTTACATCATTTTGCACATTAAAAGTAGAGTTTTCGGCACTACCAGGGTGCAACGATGCCACCAAACGAGGCAAAATATACAATAATGGAATAAGGGCGGCAAAAGCAAAAATATTATAAACAGCTGATATTCGGGCTTTTTGCTGCTCGTCTACCAGCGAACCTCTCAGTACAAAATACGCCAGGTAAATCAAGATACCTATAGCCGCCATATTTTGTTTAGGATCGCCGCTCCAGTAGCCACCATCGGCTATATACCAGGTAAATCTAGCCCAAATCATTCCAGTGACTAACCCCAACACACCAAATATAATCCCGGTGTTGGCGGCTTCTACTGAATAGTGGTCATAAACAGGGTTGTTGGTTTTGAGGTAACGAATCGCATTGTATACTGACACAGTAAAGATAATGAGCATACTAAACCACATAGTGACATGAAAGTACAGGTTCCTTATGGTTTCGTTGAGTATGTCTTTACGGGGAACATCAAATAGAAAACCTCCTACAAGTGTGTAAAATAACAACACTATGCATAGAAGCTTCCACCAGGCGAATTTCTTCATATATAAGTTATCTAATAATCATCGTCATAATACGTGGGCAAAGTTAATGATAAATATTTTCTTCTTAACAAAAACTTGAAGGATGTATGCAGGCATTTCTTACATGCCTTATTCAAAAATGGTGGGTAATCTCTATCATCTCATTAAGCCTTATTTTTATTCTCAAAAAAACTTGAAAACTAATTTTTGAGAATATATATATATTCAAGTAAGAAAATCAGTAAAATAGTAACTAAAAAATACCCATTAGTGGGTATTGTGCTGCCTTGCCTCAGACCGTAAATTTGTAATATAAATTAAAACACTGTGGTACACCACCACATCATACGGCATTCTAAGAGAATATAAACATTACAATAAACACTCAATCATCGACAAGTATTATGAAAAATGAAATCGCCTTCAAAATGTTACAGGAATCGCCCAAAAGCCTGATATGTACTCCTGAGTTTCAAGAAAGTATTCAAAAAATTGTACGCAGGTTCAAAAGCAAAGGAGGATTTAAACGCGAGAGTATCGCAGACATTGTTCAGGATATTAATACTCAGTTACTTACCAACAAGCTGGCTTGTATCCAAAGAAACTATAATCCTCAATATGGTTTGCTAAAGCAATACTTTGAACGCACAGTATACAATATTGCTATAGAGCTTGTAAACGCTTCTAATAAAAGAAAAGAGACGAGTTATGATCTTGACCAAATTAACCCACAGTATTTGTCCAGAGCAGACGAGGAGCAAAATGATTTGATGACAAATGAGTTGAAAACCCTACAGATATTTTTTAAAACCGAAAAACGTAAAGCAGCCAAACTATGGCTATTGCTTAAGCTTTATAGCAGGTCTGTCATTACCCCGCAAGATATTAAAAACTATCACCCTGTTGCCAACAACAAAGTAATTGCCGAAACACTCAAAATATTTGGTAACAACTACGCTACTTTTGATGATAATTTTTTGTACAGCAAAATCAGTGGCTTGATCAATCATGCTGAAGGCAAAAAGAACTCGGCAGATGCTTTACGCAAATGGTTGAGTTCTCGTTTAAACGATTTGAATAGTTGGATGAACCAACGTTCGTCGTTTACTTATGACAACGAAGCTTTGAGAAACTTAATGCAAGTGTTTTTTATGCATCATCAAGAGAAGGCACTTTACTAAAGTTTACTGGCTTTGCATACAAATATGTCAGAGCCTTCGGCAAGAAATACCGAAGCAGGTGTTGTGCTCAAATAAGGTACATACTGACTGCCATATAATTGGGTAAAGTCGCACTGTACATTCAAGTCATTTACCTGGTATGCTTCCCACTTTGGGTGTCCTACTTCATATTCCAGCGTGCCCCCCTTATGGGTTACTCCATATCCCCAGTAATGCTCTGCGATGAACTCTTCCTGAGAGCCCGCAACCAATGGAACAGAAGTTGGGTTGGCTTCTACTTCTATAGATTGCCAACTTTTTGCCATTTTCCACTCATACTTTACTTGCAACAATTCAGCCGTATGATGGATGTTATGTCGCATGGGCATAGACACATAGTTTTCGTTAAAACGCCAGTTGGCAATTGAGGCAATCATTGTTTTGGGGACAATCTCTTTGATAAATACTACCCCTCTACGCCACTCGTTTTGGTGTTTGTGCCTGACATAAAATCTTAGATTTACCTCCTCAAAATTGACGTGGAAAGGAAACTTTAGGCCTCGCACTTTAGTATTTAAAAACATAAAGGCTACCAGGCTTACATAGGTCTTACCGTTCCAATAATCTATTTCTGTTTGAGGTGGCACCAAAGGCTCAAGCACTTGGGGGTCTATCTCGTAGTTTACCATGATTAGCTTGCGCCATTCAGCGGTTAAAAACTTGGGCTGAGGTGTACGTTTTTTTTCCATAAACAAATTGGGGGTTAAGAAGCAACGGCTAATCCATTGTATCCATCTCTCATGTTTTTAAATTGCTCATTGGGTACCAACCCTTGCTCGTCTGCAGATAGCTCAACTTTGATTCGGCGAACAAAATACATATCTATCTCGCCTTTGCCTTTGGCAGTTACTTTGCCCCGATGCTCACATTCAAAAAAATCCTTGACCAACTCATAAGTTTTGCCCGATATATTTACTTTACCCACTTCTCCGCTCGACTCCATCCGGCTTGCTGTATTTACAGTATCGCCCCATACATCATAAGCAAACTTCTTTTTACCAATTACTCCGGCAATGAGCTTACCAGTATTGATCCCTAAGCGTAGCTCCCAATAAGGCTCACCAGCCGCTTGTTTTGCCGCCTTTAGTTCGTTCATATACCTTTGCATTTCCAATCCGGCAAGTATCACATCCAGTGGGTTGGTTTGATTAGCAATAGGAATACCGCCCGCTGCCATATAGGCATCGCCTATAGTCTTAATTTTTTCAATGTTGTATTTTTCAATAATTTCATCAAACCTTAAAAAACACGTTTCCAGTTCACGCACCAAGGCTACTGGCGTTATTTTTTCGGCAATGCTGGTAAACCCTTTAAAATCGGTAAATAATACAGATACCATTTCATACTGGCGAATAGAGGCTTTTCCGCTTTCTTTCAGTTCCTCAGCCACCTCACGAGGTAATATATTGAGCAATAAGGTTTCGGAACGTTCTTTTGCTTCTACAATTTCGGCTTGTTGACGACTAATAATTTGGTTTACTTTTTTCTGACGGCGATAACTGTAAAATAAGACGCCAACAATGACAAAAACCAATACAAAACCCACAATCATAGAGGTGGTTAATAACCTTGACCTTTTGAGTTGGGCTTCTTGGGCAGCAATTTTTAGTCGGTGGGCCTTTTCTTCATTTTCTTTTTGTATTTTCAGATTTTCGCTTTGTAAGGCACGCAACCGGATTTCACGTTTGGCAGATTCAATTTTACGGCGTTGGTTGGCAAGAGCCAACGAATCTTTTTCTTTTTCTACCTTTTTAATCTGGAGTTCGTTTTTCAAGGCTTGCTGCTTTTTTTCCAATAACTCCTGGTTTAGCTTTTGGTTCAGCAACTTGGTTCTTGAAACCACCAGGCTTTCGTCTTTTATTTCAGAAGAATACTCCCCAAAACGAGTAAATAACATTCTGTATTTGTCAGATGCCTGCTTGTAGTTCTTTTTCTCTGAATAATAAATATCCGCCAAATCACGATAAACAGTAATTACTCCACCTTCGAGAAACCTAAGCATTTTGGTACGACTGAGTTTGCCCTGGCTATAAAGTTTGTCATAAAGATCAAAAGATTGGCGGAAATACTGGGCGGCCTTTTCATAGCCTTCTGTGGGGTCGCTTTGTTCATCAGCAAGAAAAGCACTGGCCTGCCCCAAATTGGCGTAAGCGTCGGCAAGTCCTTCCCGATATTTAATTTTTTTGGCTACCTCAATAGATTTTTGGGCATACTTAATGGCCGCCTGGGTATCTTTGGCTTTATATGCCTTACTCAATGCATTGAGAGATTGTACTTGCTGGTAGGTGTTTGGGCTTGAGTTTATAACCACCTTGAGGCTGTCTGTATTTTGGCTCATGGCAGGAAGGACTCCACCCAGTATACATATTATAATAGCAAGTATTTTATGCATTAATCTTTAGTTACTGTTTTTAGGGCTTGTTTAAAATTAGCCGAAAAGGCTGCCCCCTCCGAACTTGGCTCGGAAGGTTTAGGAACTCATCTTGTTTATTCTGTCTATTGACTTCAAGGTTTTTTCATCACCATCGCACTATGCTTCTTCTTGCTAAATTCCGGTCTGTCAGAAAAAAAATCTTGTCATTCAACAAAAGCAATGGTTTTCACAAACATTCAGAAAACAGAGGTAAGCTAAGGCTCTTCGGTTTTGCATTCAAAGTACTTGAATCCCGAATTTGATTTGGGCAGAGCTATGGGCAGTAAAAAAAACAAAGCATCGATAGCGAAGATCATTTCTGAAATAGAAAGCTTACAGTTCCAGTTCATCAGAGTTATTTTTTGCCCGCTACTAAATGTAATATTTTTTACACGGTCATACAAATTACTCTCATCAAATGTTTTGCCTAAACAACAGTACCCTACCTATGTTGATGTTTTAACTTGATACCCACAGACCTGAAAACTATCAAAATTAACTAGAGTGGTCAGCTACAATGAGCCATTGCCCTTTGATTTTGCGCCAAAGCAAAGAAAAATGACCATTGGGTGTATCGTTTTTTCGGGTAAGGTGCCATTTTCCAATCACAAACGCAGCATCATCGGATATTTTTTCAACAGATAAAATGGTAAACTTGAGTATGCCCATTTTTTCCTTACTAGGATAGCCCTTTTGATACCCCTCCAGGGTGGCTTTCCAACCGTATTTTACTCCTTTGCTGCCAACAAATTGTAGCTTTTTTGACTTCCAATAGCCTTGCATAAAACCTACCAAATCGCCTTTGTTCCAAGCTTTGCTCTGGTTATCCAGTATTTGCCTGATTTGCTTCAGGTCGGCATCATTGTTTTTTTGGGCTTGCAACATCAAAGGCGCCACCAACAATACAACTAAAATGAATACTTGTTTTTTCATAAAATTAAAGGTTTTAAAATGCATCTTTTTCAAATATTTTTATATACTCTAAGCCTTTTTTGACATAATTTGGATCGTAGGTGCGTGTACCTATGCTGGGCATAGGTTTGCCCGTATTATGGATATGAAAAGCATCGCCAAAACGTCTTTTTTTCAAATATTTACCATAACTTTTCTTCACCCATTTTATGCTATAGTATAAAGCAAATTCTTCTTTTAGCCAATGTAAGGGAATTTTCATTGCAATGGTTTGGTATCCCATTACCTGCAAAGGTCCCCAGGATGTGGCCAGGTCTTTCAGGGTTTTGTCAGAAAACTTTTTCAAATGTGTTTTAGTCAAACTTCCATACCTTTTCCTTTTGCCCCTTTTTACTTCAGACAATTTGTGGTACACATGACGTTCATATCGGCTTTTGGGCGGAAACCTTCCTGAGCATTCCAGCACAATCAAGGCTTTGAAATAGGCTGGAGGTAAGTCCATTTCTTTGCAAATCTGGTTGACTTGCTTGCTGTAGTTTTGCCGGGTCAATTCTACCGATGACAAATGTAGCTTTGGTCTTGCCTTATAATTACTTAGCCAATAAAACACAACTACCAGCCCTAAAACAATCAACCATTTTATATTCTTCATCGACTTTGTTGGTTTACCTCCTTATTTTAATCAACAACGTATCTTTCTTTTGTACATTCAGCAATGTCAACTCCTTTGCAGAAGTTTTTTCTATCATGAACTTTACTTTTACTCCCTCATTACTCTTCAATACAAGCAGGTTATTTTGGGTTGCCCAAGTACCACGGTCTTTAGTATCAAAAACTTGCATACTGTAGGTTTGGTTTGATTTAAACCTGATAAACGCTTTTTTTAGTTTTTTTTGATAAGTGGCTCTTTCTACGGGAGAAAACTTTTCATACTCTTGAAAAAATGAAGCAAAGCCACACCAGGTAATTTGCCATTTATGAGTTAAATTCACTTCCTGAGTCGCACTTTTGGGCAACAACAATAACATACATACACTCAAAATCAGTATTTTCATTATTTACAGTTGGTTTGGGCGCAGGTCAAAAGCCGCAGTTTTTACCCTCTTACTGATGGTATTGTCCGACATGCGTTCTTCTAAAATCATGTGTTGTATCTCTTTTTGTTCAAATACCTCTGGCATCGTCCTGATTTGCCCGGCAGGTACTCCATTTTTGTGAAATACCCCCATTATCTCGTCCAAATCAAAAGTTTGGATAGCGGGAGCAAGTGCTTCTTTCAACGCTTGGCGGTTTTGTACCCGATACTGATTTTGGGCAAACCGATCATCACTAGGTAAATGAGGTAAATTTATACACTGACACAAAGCAATAAATTGTTTTTCGGTGCCTACAGCCAAAATCACAGGCTTCTGGTTGCGGGTATAAAAAATATCGCCGTAAGGGGCAATATTAGGATGCATAGTACCCATACGTTGTGGCACGTGCCCTGCCATGAGCCAGTTGGTCGCCTGATTTGCCAATGAAGCCACCGCTGCTTCAAGCAAAGATACCGATACATAGCTTCCTTGGCCTGTTTGAGTACGCTGATACAAAGCAAGCAAAATAGCTTCTTTGAGTTGGTGCGCTGCCAAAATATCAATCAATGCTACGGGCATTTTCACAGGTTCACGATTGGGCTCTCCTGTCATAAACAAAAAACCTGCTTCTGCCTGTAGCACCACATCAAAAGCCGTGCGATGACTCTCTTCGCCAAAAGCACTGAGGTAGGCATAAATTAAACGAGGGTTAAGGCTTTGCAAATGAGTAGCAGCCATTCCTAGTTTTTCGGCAGCACCCGCTTTATAGTTGGTAATGACTACATCTGCCGACTTGATCAACTCTTGTACCTCAACACGGTCTTGGGCATCTTTTAAGTTCAACAGTTTTACTTGTTTGCCCCAATTTACACTACAATAATAGGCTGAATAGGCTGTATTTTTTTCTTCTGAGGGAAGCTTCCAACGGCGGGTTACATCTCCCTGAGTGGTTTGATTTTCAATTTTAATCACCTCGGCACCTAATTCGGCAAAAAACATTCCTACCGATGGTCCTGCCAATACACTGGCAAGTTCAATAACCTTTAAACCTTTAAATATAGTTGTTTGCATGATTCAGTATTTAACTAGCCAAGTTAAATAGGGAACAGCACAATTTTTTATTTTTTTTACTATATTTTAATTTATTATACTCTTTAATTAAGGAGAGGCAACTTTATATTTTACTATATACAAATCTGTGAATCTTTTATGAAGTAAGAATAGTATAAATATTAATATGTTTTTAATAAATATTGAAAAACTACCTAAGCATATTACTTAATCATTTAACTGTGCACCAAATCCGGAATATATGAAAGTTCAAATTTCCACTGAATCTAACAAATACTTTACTGCATATTTTGACGTAGATTTATGTTTGATTGAAGTATACTGGCAGGAAGAATCGTCAGATATGACAGATGACGATTACAAAGAATTAATGGGTGGGGTTATTCAACGAATGCTTGACAACAATTACCTTCCTTTGCTTCGGTATCAGCTATTAGACAATAGGTCTAACTTGTTTACCATGTCGCCTGAACTACAAGAATGGCAAAACGAACATGTTGGTAAAAAAGTGGTAGAAGCCATAGGAGACTACCCCAAAACTGCCTTCATTCAAAGTGAAGATTTTATTACTCAGCTTTCATTTGAACAAACAATGGAAGAAACCGACGAAACATCTGGTTTGGTAAGGTATTTTGACAATGTAATAGACGCTAAATCTTGGCTACTAGGAGTAGCCGATTCTACTGTCTAAAGATTTTCGGGGGCTATCTTACCCGAGGCACCCCCTTTTATCTCCGGTTGGTTAGCCAAGACTAACTACACATTCTCTCCAACTAAAATATTTTACTATGCCTTACCTTTATTCCAATATTTGGTGTATCATAGTACTTATATATTAAACTCCTAAAAGTATGAGAATTCAAGCATCTAGCAAAGACAACACTTATTTCGAGGCCTTTCTTGACGAAGATCTAAAACTATATGAACTTTATTGGCTGGAGGGTTCAGAAGATATGACAGATCAAGAATATGTCACACTACTAACGCATCAATTTGATATTGTACTAAAAAATGATCACATCAAGGATACCCAAAGTTTTTGCCAACTGCTAGACAATAGGTTCAATTTTTTTACTATGTCACCTGAGTTACAAGAATGGCAAAACGAATACATTGGGAAAGCAATTTTTGATACACTGGGTTACTACCCTAAAACTGCTTTTATCCAAAGTGAAGATTTTATCACTCAGCTTTCATTTGAGCAAACAATGGAGGAAACAGAGGAAACATCTGGTTTGGTAAGGTATTTTGACAATGTAATAGACGCTAAATCTTGGCTATTAGGAGTAGCCGATTCTACTGTCTAGAGATTCTCGGGGGATATCTTATCCGAGGTAGCCCCCCTTTTATATCCTGTTGGTTAGCCAAGACTAACTACACATTCTCTCCAACTAAAATATTTTACTATGCCTTACCTTTATTCCAATATTTGGTGTATCATAGTACTTATATATTAAACTCCTAAAAGCATGAGAATTCAAACATCTAGCAAAGACAACACTTATTTCGAGGCCTTTCTTGACGAAGATCT
Source organism: Microscilla marina ATCC 23134 (assembly GCF_000169175.1). Classification (NCBI taxonomy): domain Bacteria; kingdom Pseudomonadati; phylum Bacteroidota; class Cytophagia; order Cytophagales; family Microscillaceae; genus Microscilla; species Microscilla marina. The sequence continues at coordinate 41,711 of NZ_AAWS01000049.1, read as the reverse complement.
AAAACTATATGAACTTTATTGGCTGGAAGGCTCAGAAGATATGACAGATCAAGAATATGTCACGCTACTAACGCATCAATTTGACATTGTACTAAAAAATGATCACATCAAGGATACCCAAAGTTTTTGCCAACTGCTAGACAATAGGTTCAACTTTTTTACTATGTCACCTGAGTTACAAGAATGGCAAAACGAATACGTTGGGAAAGCAATTTTTGATACACTGGGTTACTACCCTAAAACTGCTTTTATCCAAAGCGAAGACTTCATTACTCAACTGTCTTTTGAGCAAAGCATGGAAGAAACCAACGAAACCAATGGTATGGTCAAGTACTTTGACAATGTAGAAGACGCCAAACTCTGGCTATTTTATGAAACTGAAGACTAAAAACTGTTTTTAGTCTTCAAAACCTACACACCTCTTATACTCCCTTAATTAAACCTAAAAAAGCCATACTTTATATCCATAGAACCATAACTAATTTGGTATATAGTTATAGTAATCACTAAACATTGCTTACAAGTAATGTCTATATTTTTTAACTATGTATTAAATCCTAAGAAAATGAGAACTCAAATATCCTCCCTATCCAACAACTACTTTACTGCATATATTGACACAGATTTAGATTTATATGAATTATACTGGCACGAAGCATCAGCAGATATGACTGACGAAGATTACCAAACGCTATTATCTGAGGGGCTCAAAGTTCTGATAGACGAGGGTTATATTTCGTCATTTAAATATCAGTTGTTAGACAATAGATTTAATTTTTTCACTATATCGCCTGATCTACAGGAGTGGCAACACGAAAACATTGGCAAAAAAGTAGTAGAAACAATTGGGTACTACCCCAAAACAGCTTTTATCCAGAATGCAGATTTTATTACCCAACTCTCTTTTGAACAAACCATGGAGGAAACAGGTGAAACTGCTGGCTTAGTCAGGTACTTTGACAATATAGAAGATGCCAAAGCCTGGCTGTTTGATGATGCTTAAGTTTAAAAACACCAACAGTTTACGGTTCCCGTTACTTAATGGGAATTGTAAACTTAAATACACTCCCCGCTCCTTCTGTGCTTTCTGCCCATATTTTACCTCCGTGTACTTCTACAAACTCCCGACACAAAATAAGCCCCAAACCTGTCCCTTTTTCATTTTGGGTACCACTGGTAGAATAGTGTACATCAGGGCGAAACAACTTGGCAATGTTTGTGGCACTAATTCCCATGCCAGTATCTTTTACACTTACAGTCGCTTCCTGAACACCTGTGGTAACAGTAATAGTAATTGTCCCACCTTTGGAAGTAAATTTAATAGCATTAGACACCAGGTTTCGTAGCACTGTGTCTATCATATCACTGTCCAATACCAAGTGGTGTACTTCTTTTACCCTTAATTCAAAGCTTACCTCCTTATCTTGTGCTTTTTCTTTATGCAAGTCAATGTTGTTCTGAATAAGCTCGTTTAAAGAGCATACTGCAGGGTTAAAGCTAATGCTTCCGGTTTGGGTTTGCGACCAACGCAACAGGTTGTCTAGCAAGCGAAAGCCTTGCATTGATGACTCTTTGAGGCGTGCCACAAACTGCACAATTTCTTCAGTAGTAAAAGCCTCTATGTGATTCTCCAACATATCGGTAAAGCCTATCATTTGAGAAATGGGGCTACTAAGGTCGTGTCCTATAATGCTAAAAAACTTGTCTTTGGTGGCAATGAGTTCTTCCAGTTGTTTATTCTGTGCCAATAGCTCTTCGTTTTGGCGCTCTATTTCGGTGGCCTGGGTTTGAATAGTACTGTAAGACTGCATCAACTTTAACACTGAAGACGCCCTTGCCCATAGTTCTACTTTTTGAATTGGTTTACGCAAATAGTCGTGTGCTCCTGCATCCAGCGCAGTTTTGAGGTCTTCAGAACTGGTATACACTCCTGTAATAAGCAATATAGGAATATGTTGGGTAGAGGCATTGGTTTTAACAGCCTGAGTAAGCTCCAGTCCATTCATAAAAGGCATATCCCAATCAGTGATGATCAGGTCAGGTAGGGTCTTTTTAGCCACCTCAAAAGCAATCTTACCGTTTGATGCAATCAGGAGTTCGTACCCTTGCTGTGCTTCTTCCAAAAAGTGAGTGATAGTTTGAATATTCTCACTTTGATCATCTACAATAAGTATAGTGGCCTGGGGCAATTGATTTTCTGGCATGTTACCTCCAAATTTATCTGTTTTTGTATACAATACAACCTTTCCATATACAGGCTTGCCGCATGTCTGATGAGATTTACCTCAATTAAAACAAAAAGAAGATAAAAACGCTGGATGAACACTAAAAAATCTAATATTACCGATAAAACTTTACTCATACATATTTACTGGCACCAACAACTGATAATATTGGGGCCTTAGCAACTTGATTGATTTGAACAAGTATTGGTCGGCCTGTATTTCATATAGCTTTTGTGGCAGTTGTGGGTACGATTGAGCTATTTTCGCTGAACGATTGATATACGCCACTCCTTTTAAGCAAGTTTGCCTATCCTCCCCATTCAATATTAGGCTTAGTCCGGCAGACTTGAGGTATTGCGACAGTCTCATGTCATAGTCTTTAGGGTTGTACTTGGCAAGTTCTTCGTATATTTTTATGATGCGGGTTTGGTGTGCCTCTTCATTGAGGCAGTAAATCAACTCATGCATATACTTATGGGGTTCATCTAACGCAAGGGTTTCATAAATTTTCACTGCTTTATCGGCTTGTTGATTATTTTTATAAAACATTGCCAAGCTTTCATACAACTCAGTAGCGTAGCGTTTGGCATGGGGGTGCCCTGGGTTCTTCTTCTTAAGCGTTTGGTAATGATACCACTCGTTCAGATAAATATTTTCGATGGTTTCATTATGGTTTGCCGAAAACCCAAAGCTCTCCAGGTTCCACAATATAGTCAGTAATGCATAGTTATGCTTGCGTGGCAGTTGTTCGGCAAGCTGACGGCTAATAGTAAGCCCTTTTTTATAATAACTCAATGCTACCCGATAGCGCTCTTCCTCAGGTATATTGTTCCAATCGCGGTAAAGGTGCCCTATGCAATGCAAATTATAGATCATACGTGGCAAAAACCTTCCAGCATTTTCAGCCGCCAATCCTTTATTAATTTCCATGGCTTTCTGAAAAAACAACAAGGCCGTATTATAATGCTTTGCCTCACGGTACCAATTGCCTAAGTACTCATAACACTCGGCAAGATACGCCCGGTATTTTCCCGCATCTTGAGCAACTAGTTTTTTATAGTATTTCATTTGATGGTGGTAGAGTTGAAACTCTGCCTGGCGGTAAATTGGTGCCTCACAAAAACTATATAAAAATGAGGCTTTTTCCATGCTTTTAAGCTTTTGTTCATCGGTTTCGGAAAGCGCCATTGCCCTCAAACACCAAGGAATAATCTCTTCTTCACTACACTCTTTCTGCTTGGGGTTACGCAGTACTGACGATGCCGAACTCAAGTATTCGACATAGTACATCAGGTATTGATAGCACTCATGGTGCTTAATGGCTGCTCTAAAACAAGCTTCTGCCTGGTCGAACTGTTCATTGGTGACTAAAAAATGGGCTTTGAGTATTAAAAATCCGGCAATATGGGTAGGGTTTTTAATCTGCTTTAGGCTTTTTGGCGACATCAACAGTTGATTCACTTGTTCGAGCTCACCTGCCACAAAAGCGTTGAATATCTGACGATACAAGGGGAAGTTGCACTTAAACTGTTTGTCGGAAAATAACAGCAATAAATGACGCACCTGACGCAACACATTATCTTTATACCTTTGAAGCTCTGCAAGTTTGGGTTTAAGATTGTATGCTTGTTGTTCGTTTGCATTTAATATGCTTTGGCGATAAACCGCAATCAGTTCATCTTCATAACCAGTATATTTTTTTAGAAATTTCTGAAATGATAATTGTTTGGGTGTTACCTCTTTAGACTCAGGGCTTAGAATAATCGTATCAGTTTCTTCGTCAAAGAAAAGATACGGGTGGGGAGTTTGTTCCATGGTCATTCAAATAATTGCTGTCGAACAAATGCTTCTTAGGGTATTATTACTTAATGTAATATAATAAAAAAGATGAATTATAGGAATCATTTGATCGAATTATCCATCAGGTACTTTGCATTAGAGGGCTTTATTCGCGAGAAAATCTTCTATGACAGGCTTTTTGGCAAATAGTTATTTTGGCAAAAACACCACACGTTATGAGCGACGCTGAGGGAGGAAGCAATACACAGGTTTTTGTATTTGGTAAACCGGAGAGATATAAGCACCAGCCCTGGTTAGTTGGGCTGGTGCCAACAATATTTTACTCTGCCAAGACAATCATAGCAGCATCGTTAAATACTCCATTGAGTAGGGTAGTAAGGCTATTCTCTTTTTTGTTACTCATTACAAGCTCTATTTCGGCATCAAAGCCTTTATTGCGGGCTTTGATGTGATCAAATAAGTTCAATACCTCTTGTAACTTCCCAAACTTTGTCCCCACTTGTTGTTTAATATGTTGCTGAGTGCTTTGATTGTATTCATCAAAATTAAAGTTAAAATAACCAAAACCAGTACACTGAGTGGCTTCCTTGTATAAACCTACCATAGGCACAGGTTTTTGTTGTTTACTCCAGAAATTTTGCACAAGTTTTTCCTGATTGCTCACAACCAAATGATTTGCCCTGACAGCTACATACATTGTAAGCTCCATCCACTGAAATTTATGATAGCTTTTTCTTGGGGTCAATTTGGTATACTGCCCCAGTAGCTTTAACAGTTGTTGGGCAACTTGCGAATTTTTGACGCTTAATACAGCCACCAGCTCTGGCGCAGGCTTTACCCGCACTTTTGCAGGTATTTCATCCAATCTTTTTCTAAAATCTTCCAATTTCTTCTCCCCTACCTTATGTTTTTTCAGCATTTCGGTCAAGTAATCGCCGTAAGGTGAGCCTTTTTCTTTTACCTCAAACTTTTCGTACCCGGTCACTGCCAACATCAATTCACCTTGTAAAGCATCGAGCAACTCTTGTGAGGTAAAGTTCATAGACTTGGCTGTTTTTTCAAATTGCTGTTCTACGTCTTCTACTCGCTTGAGCCAATCATATAAACCGCTAAAATTCCAACTGAAGCCTAAAAAACCTATAGGCTTGTGATCGTGTAACTTTGCCAGTAACTCAGGGCTTAAAGTTTTTCCGTAGGTTTTGTTGTAGAATTTTTTCAGATGATCATTTAAATCATAATGTGTAGTTGCTCGTACTTTACCTTTTTCAAAATTCAACTCGTAATGAATGTACGCATCCGAAAAGTTAAAAATTTCGTCAAGCACTTGTTGATCGTTTTTTGAATAATTAGAGGTTTTCAATGCCACGGTCATCTGTTGTTTCACTGCCTCAAGGTTGTACCATAGCGCCAAGTCATTGTCTTTGCGAATAAAGGCCTGAAAATTACGGTTTTTACTTAACGATTTTTCTGCCGGAAAGCTAAAAAACTGTTTCAAGTAAGTACTAGCTCCAAGTGGCTTACCTACTGAATTCATTTTAAAGTCAGGTGCAGAAATCATCAACATTGCTACCTTTTTATTCCAGCCTAAAGCCAGGTTTTCTTCCAGCTCTACCCACTTAAAACCTTCTTTTCCGGTTTGTATGACTAGTTTTTTGCTCCATTTCCTGACCATTTGTTCAAACTTACTGGCACTATTCAATGCTACTAATATACCACGATTGGTATTGATTAGGTGGTGGGTGGGGTAGTCGAACACAAAAACTTTACGCTCAAAGTTTATCCCACTGGCAAAAGGGTTTTGAAGGTTATCGAGCAATATACTGCCCAAATCTTTGTTTTGGCTCAATACTGTAGTCTGCCATTTTTTAAACCCAGCGGTGCTTTGTATTTGCTTAAAATCTGCTTTAAAATACAACTGTTTTAAATCTATTACCCCTACCATAGTTGCTTCCATAGGTATGTAACGAGTTTGAGGCTCGCTTGTGGGGCTACACTGTATAAAAAAAACACAGGCAAAAGTCAGTAATAATAATGATTGGATAGGTGTTTTTAGAATGACCATTTTTTTGTAGTTCATTTGAGCTGTTATATACTGTTTTTTGCTACAAGTTGATTTCCTAATAATAAATTAGCATAAAAAAATGATCCTAAAGCAAAAATCCCTGGCTAATTGTGTAAAAACAACCTACCAGGGATTTTTCAATGAAGCAAAAGAAATAGACATCTTAAAAATGGACTTTGCCTGACCGGTTCTATATGCTGCTAAAACTTACCTCGCAAACTCACAATAAAATTACGCCCTGGCGCATTGATACCTGAGGCGAAAGTACGGTAATGTGTATCTAAAATATTCTCTACTGCCACCTGAAGGGTAAGAGCAGGGTGCAGGTTATAACTTGCCCGATAGTTAAGCGTAACCCAGGCTGGAATGCCTTTATCGGGTACAGCAAACTGAGGACGGTCTACACTAGAGTCACTAAATTCGCTTAAAAACTTCCAGTATTGATAGTTGAAAAAAACCTCGTGACGCATTTTCCGGTGCTTAAACTTAATACTGGTTTGTCCAAAAGCAGGGGGAATATGATCAAGGTTGCGGTTAACAGCCCCTTCGGTAAGGTCTTCGCCTTTTGCCCAGGAAAGCGATGAAAAGAGCAAAATATTTTGGGTGATTTCAGCCCGCACACTGGCAAAAACTCCATAAATCACGCCTAAACCAATGTTGCTATTATGTTGAACCTGGCTCATCTGTCCGTCAAAAAACAACGAATCTTGCCCGTTAATAGTAGTATTAGAAATACGCAACATGTCTTTTAACCATATATGGTACCCAGTAAACTCTAGGTGTATCCTGTCATCTGCCAACGACTTAAACACACTTAAATCTATATTATAGGTTTTTTCGGGTCTTAAGTCAGCATTAGGTACTCTTACCAGTCCTCCTCCCGAATCAAACAATTTTCCAGCATCATCAACATTAGGGGTTCTAAACCCTGAGGAAAGGGAAAAAGCTACCCGCCATTTTTTAGGTAATTTAGCAACCAAGCCTAAGTTTCCGGTTACCCCCTTGTTGTCTTGCTCTACCACATCAAAGGGCAGGTTTAGTGGGTTGTTACCAAAGTTGGCATACAAGGAGGTCGCACTTACTCTTGCTCCAGCCGAGCCAACCAACCAAGATCCGATATTTTTCTTCACGTTGATGTATGCCCCAAAAAATCGCATGTTGCTGCCTCCTTGTGGGTAACGGGTTTCAGCTGGGTCGATAGGGTCATTACTGGTTCTTACCTCGTTGGTTTGTACGTTTTCTTCGCGGTTGTGCGAGCTTACTTCATTGCTGTAAAACTCAAAACCATAATTGAACTGTAAAGTTTTGCTGTATTGTTTTTGCCAATCAATGTTTAGCCCCAAAATGTTCAGCTTTTCAGTGCGAGTACGCAAACGGGTACGTCCAAACTTACGGTCTATGCGCGACTCTTCTATGTTTTGAAAAGAGAGGGTAAGGCTCATCTCATCATAAAAACGATTCTTGGTAGTTTGGCTCAACCTATAGCTTCCCATTAAACGCCTTTGGGGGCCATAGTTCCATACAGCACTTTCGGGTGTACCATCATTCTTAATCATTGATAAGCGATCGTATCGTGGAATATCGGATGAAGCAGAGTATTGGAAGTTGAATAAGTGCTCAGTATTACCACCTGACTTAATCATTACTTTTTGAGTAAGGTCTAGCTGACTATACCCAGTATTTCTTTGCAAAAGAGGGTCATCGTTAGGCACTGCCACATCTACCCCATTTCTTGTTTCGGCATACGCCGGAAGCTCCCAGCGATACCCATTGACAAAGTTAGAATTGGCACCTGAGCGCAAATCGCCAAACTTAGAGTAAGATACACTGGTGAGGAAAGATATGTTTTTGAGACCAATCGTAAAATCCAGGTGACCAGTAGCCTCGTTGTTTACTGAGGCATAACGAGTCATTACATTTGCTTGAAAGGGAGTATCATAGGTAGGGTTTTTTGAGTAAAAATGCATTACCCCTCCCAGGGCATCACTGCCGTAAATTACTGAACTAGATCCAAACAATATCTCTACCCGCTCTTGTATGTTGGGGTCAAGTGTAATCACGTTTTGCAGGTGCCCTCCCCGGTAAATGGCATTATTCATTCGCACCCCGTCTACTACTATCAATACCCGGTTGGCTTCAAGCCCACGCAACACTGGGCTTCCCCCACCCAACTGGCTTTTTTGAACAAATACTTTTCCAGTAGACGACAATAGGTCAGCTGAACTGGGGGCATTTGCCATCTTAATGTCTTTTGCCGAAATCACTTCTATTTGCTGGGCAATGTCTTCACGTTTTTCGGGTAAACGATTTGCCACCAGTACTACTTCACTGGTCGACACTACATGCTCTTCCAGCGAAAGTTGCACTACACTACCTGCTGTCGCATTTGACAACGGGTAACGCAGGGTTTTGTAACCAATAAACTGAATAAATATAGTGTCGGTGTTTTCTAATCCTTTTACTTTGATTTTACCCGAACGATCGCTCACTGCCTGAAAAGTTTTATCAGTGTTGTAAGCTACTGCGCCTACCAGAGGCTCCTTAGTGCTTTTGTCTTTGAGTTGGATAGTGATTTGGGCGTTTGCGGCTACCGCCACAATGCAGGTTAAGGTAAGTGCAAATAATAGATGTTGTAATCGTTTCATGTTTTCTTTGATAGTTGCCTGGCTAGTACTATTGGTACAACACAGGCTAAATTATAATTTAAAATTAATCAGCAATTCATTAATAGATTTATCCAATGTATAAACAAGTATTATCCTTTAGATGATATCATCAACAAATAATGGGAGGTAATAATAAAGGGTGATATACTTGCTCCGAACAAACATTGCCATACTTCAATGCAGGAATCCAACAACCTGGCATTGCTATAAAGCTAATATTTCCCGAAACAAGTATATAGATTTGTTCTAAAGTCGTGGTATACCACAAAGCAATCGTTGGTCAGCTTATCAACTGATACACAAACCAATTTAAACCAAGATTGAAAGGTCTAAACCAACAATTACACCATACAGGGATCATCTTTACAACAGGTAGATAGGTACACAAATCAAAAAACCCAATCTACAATATGCAAGATACACCCTTGTTGGGCAACCAATATCAAACTGAAAACTCTACAGATTAGGGAAGAGTTGCAAATGTTTTAAATTTAGGGTCAAAAATGCCTACTTTACCTGCTTATTGTGAGTCATTACTAGCTCAGTTGGGTCAAACCCAAGTAAAAAAAACGCTTCCTCTTTGATAGAAAAGCTAATTTCTACGAAGAAGAGTAACCTTTATACTATTTCCGAAGACACAAATGAATACACAAGAAATCACCGTATGTTGGATGGCAGCTTAAAAACAGTTTTGGATAGTGAAAAGCTCAACATTAGCTTGTTGGCGAACAATAGCGAATATTTCAAGGATAAGGACTATGTAGTAGTATTGCATGATCCCAGTGACATTCGCAAAAAATATAGCCAAGAGGCTGACCACCTGTGTAAAGTATTGGACTTGGACAAAAAACTGATTAATGGCTACCGTTCCCTGAGCAGTGCTTGTGTCGACATTCGTGGCAAAAACCTTCGTTTGCTTAGGTGTAGCCCCTACAGCACAACCGACGCTAACTATTTAAAGGTAGAGGAGCTTCGGCTTTATGAAGATAATAAGCTTAAGGATCAAAATAGGGCAAAAGAAATAAAGTTAGCTCTTACTTCGGGGCAAGGTTATAACCTCAAGAGCTTGGTCAAGGATCATACCAGTCAAATTACTGGGCAAATTCGTGCTTCTAATCCCAATGCTGTCATTGTAGATGTATATGACCGAGGTTTCGATGATACGGAGGTATTTGAACATGAAACGGATTTGGGTAACCTGTTTGTAGTTCGCAGCAAGCTCAATAGGGTCTCCAATGAATTACAAGTGTGTAGTAGCGGGAAGGAAAAGAACATCAAACTGAGGCATCAGCAGTTTTTTCAAGGGGATGAAGTTCATTATCAGAAAATGACTTTACAGGGCAAGACCTATCAGGATGCAAAGGGGGTTTTTGAGTGGAACGAAGTAGAAATCAAAGGTAGGATATATAGTGTAGTAAAGATTCGCTTTTTTGACCGTGCTGGACGGAATATTTTTAAAAACCCCATGTTGCTTATCACCAATATGCAGGTTGATCAGCTTCAAATGGCGCAAATGGTGTTTGAGTTATACTGCAAGAGAGCCAAGATTGAAGGGGTATTTAAGTTTTGTAAGGAGGTTTTAGGTTGGGAAGATAACAGGATACCTGACTACAATGTGGTTAAAAACCTTATTTCTCTCATTTACTTTGTCGCAGGCTACTTTTATGAAATAGAGGATCAGCTTACTCAGGATAAAACTATTGAGTGGATTGCACAACTGGGAGGAGGAAAAGGGAAAATAACAAGGCATTTTATATTAAATGGCTTTGCACAACTCATTAACTACAAACTTGCTCAGCGATTTTTTGAACAACAAGACATCTCTCCAGAACAAGTCAATGATGCCCTAAACAGGTTTTCATTTGGTAACGAATAATCTGTAGAGTTTTAAGTATCAAATGATAGATTCCTCTCCTTTACTGCCTGAAGCAACTATCAGAGTATCAATTGTTTGGCTACCAACAACAGTTGGTATACTTATATATTAACCACAGGCTGAGTGCTCATAAATACTAGCCCACCTTGATACCACCAGTAACCACTAAAAAAACCAGTGAGATACAAGCGAAGGTTCGCATCTACAAAAACAAAGCTTGACACTAACAAATAAGTCATAGTTAGCCCTGTTAGTGAGCTATCACAGGTAGTTTTCAAGCTGGTTGTAAACTGTTTACCTGCTAAAATATAAGACTAAAGAACAGAGAAATTAGCCGCAGATGATTTGCGGGGGAGGTGAAAGCACCTCTAAAAAGAGGTGAGGCAATTTGCTAGTATTTGAAGGGTATAATTGTACTACGAAAGGTAAGGTAGGACTTAACTGGGAAGCAAACAAATGGTGTAGCCAGAGTTTTTCGAACAATTGACTTACCAAAGCCCCTGTTTCTTGAGCATAAGGGCTTTGTTGGGCAACTTGCTGTTGTAGTGATTGCTGGAGTTGTTTTTCGTGCTCATCCCACACACAATAAAACCGGGTGACTTTGCCCAAAGGTTTTATTTTTACTACATCATACAACTCGTCCTTATACTTTATTTCTTTTGAATTTACCCAGACAAAATCATCGCTTTGTAAATCTTGCTCAGTAAGCTCAAGTAAAGTGAGCTGTTGCTCAGGCAATGGTTGGGTTGAAATAAGCGCATGCATACTTTTACGTTGCCACTGAATGTCAACATAAAACCACAAGGCCGCCAATGAATGTACATTGATGACAATGATCAGTAAATATGCAATGAGTTTTTTCAAAATATTTTTTAACAGTTACTTTTGTAAAGGAGCTGTGACAAAATCAAACGCCCAGGAAACTACAGATAACACAAAACTGAAGGCAAACGCCCAGAAAACACCTTTTACATCAAAACCTTTTTGTACCAACTCATCTACTAACAAAATAAGCCCTGCATTGATGATTAAAGGAAATAGTCCCATTGTAATCATAGTTACCGGAAAGGTTAAAAACTTAAGGATAGGTTTAACAAAAGCATTGATGAGGGCAAGCAAAATGGCTACAATCACTGTAGGTGCTGTCCCCTCAAGGGTTACTCCTTCTTTGAGCAAACGAGCTGTAAACCACACAGAAGCAAGCGCTACACCTGCTTTTACAATCAGTTTTGTCATTTAGTAAAATCTTTTGGTATATACAGTTAAAACCTGAAGGCTTGACTGCTTATTATGCAAATATAGGGGTTTTAGAAATATTTTGCGTTTAAATGATAACAATACTTGAGTAAAACTAGCCTTAACCCTACATTTTTATGAGTTTGACAAAATTTTTTAGAGATATTGTTGAGCAATGATACAATAGCACAAAATCTTATTTAACTTCGTATGGGGATATATTTCTCCTTTTATAATAAGCCTAACCAAGCCTTGCCAAGGTGTAATACACTGCCCAAAAGTGAGAAATATTTTTTTTTAGTATGGAAAAACTTAAAGATTTATTTAAATAATAAACAATGAGAATTTGTATGATGAGATATAAGACCTACTTACTATACAACAAAGTGCTTACTCTGTTGTGTTTGGTATGCCTGTCTGCTACTGTGTCTGCTCAGTACGTGCCTAAAGACAAAAGAAAAAAAACACCTGCCAAAGACTCCGTAACAACTAAAAAAGAAACTCCGCCTCAAAAGTCAGAGAAAAAACAAAACCCTAAAAAAGACAATGACATAGGGAGACGCTGGGTATTTGGAGGGAACTTTTGGGTACAGTTTGGCAATGTTACTTTCATAGACATCGCCCCTACTATAGGGTATAAGCTTACCAGAAACCTGATAGCTGGAGTAGGTATAGGCTATGTATATGCCCGTTCGCGGCTTGCTACCAACCTGGGCAACCTCGATGTAGAAAACCAAATATATTCGGGACGCACTTTTCTTCAGTATATCATTAACACTGAGGCGTTGTTTGGCGAAGGCAACCGCTTATTTTTATACTCAGAGTATGAAGTACTACGCTCAGACTATTATGACCGGGTGCTTGACCGACAAAACTCTATATGGGTAAGGCGCCCACAAATAGGCGGTGGAATCCAACAAAAACTAGGCAACCTGTATGTAAACCTGTTGGTATTATATAACCTCAATTACCTGGAAGACATTACCCCTTACCCCAACCCAATCACCATACGTTTAGGTTTCAATGTAGGTTTATAAAGACACCTACTTTCTTTGCTGGAAGGGGTTCATAGCAGATCATTTATTTTTTTTACCTGCAAAATAATACTGCTACCAAGAATTTTAGTATTTTCGTTATTCATAAGGAGGGTGTACCCTCCTTTTTTGTTCTGCGTATCAGAAACCCGGTTTGCAAAAAGTCACCACTCAAATACAAGTATATGAAAATCAAAACATTGAACAATCAAAAGCTTTCCAGCGCTTACATATTATGTATAGTACTTTTTTTTGCCAATATGTCTATTAGTTATAGCCAGTTTGTAGAGAAAAAAGCTGATACTACTAAAAAAGATACTGTAAAAACATCTCCTGCAAAACCAGTCAAACCAATTATAAAAACTGTTATTAAAGAAGTCTCCGAAGCGGATTACGACATACCGCAATGGTCGTTTGGAGTGCAGTTAGTACCTCGCTTTGGTAATACTACCCTGATAGAGGTAGCTCCCTTTGCTGCCAAGAAAATAAGCAGTAAATTGCTTGGAGGTTTAGGAGTAGTGTATGCCTTTTCGCAAACCGACAATGGAACAACTACTACTTCACGTAGTCATTACGGTGCAAGGCTGTTTGCTCAATATTATCCCACCAAATACCTGTTTGGACACGCCGAACTGGGCGCAATGAGCATAGAGTCGGGTGGTACCACTACCGACCCCACCACCGGACAGACTGTTACGGTAAGTAACCGTAATACTGGAACAGATTTGATTGTTGGTGGAGGCTTTCGTTTTCCGGTAGGCAAAAAACTCGCCCTGCAGGTAATGGTATTGCATGATATGATCCGCCAAAATAATACAAGTTTGCACGGGCTTACTTCCATAAGACTAGGCGTTACTTTCTAAATACTTAGTAATTGATCCACAAGGCTGTCTCATAATTCAAACGTTGCCTTTTAAAAAAAGGCAACACGTTTTTCAAGAAATTTTTTACCTGGCAAGTTTCAAAATCTGCCAGGTAGGGTGAGTATGTAGAACAATGTTCTACTAAAACCTATGATGTGATGAGATAGCCTCACATTCATACTTTTATACCTTTTATCGCTCCATATTGTTTTTTCTGCTTTTTTTGATCAAACAATAAATCCAAAAACGATATGCCTGATTATATCATCCAAATATTGTTGTTTGCTTCTATTCCTATATCGGGAGGCTTGGTAGGTTGGGGAACCAACATTATGGCCATTAAAATGACTTTTTACCCTATAGAATTTGTTGGTATTAAACCCATTGGCTGGCAAGGAATTATTCCTTCTAAGGCAAAAAAAATGGCGGTCAAATCGGTAGATATGCTCACCACAAAACTCCTCAAAATAGAGGAGCGTTTTGAACTGGTAAAACCCGAACGAATAGCTATGGAAATGGGTCCGTCGCTCAACAAACTTGCCCGCCAAATCACTGACGAAGTAATGCAGGCTCAAGCCCCTACCATTTGGAACTCCACTCCTAGATTTGTGAAAAATCAAATTTATGAGAATATCACCAAGGAACTGCCTCAGTTGGTAGTGCAAATGATGAATGATATCAAAGATAATATTGACGAACTGCTAGACTTGAAAACTATAGGGGTAAATGCACTGACTAAGAACAAGGCTTTGCTCAATGATATGTTTATTCGCTGTGGCAAAGAAGAATTTAAATTTATCGAAAAGTCGGGCTTGTACTTTGGTATTCCGTTTGGGTTGGTACAAATGTGTATTGCCGTATATTATGTCAATGTATTGGGTACTGGCACTCCCTGGTGGTTGTTGCCCGTTTTTGGGCTAGTAATAGGTTACGCTACCAATTGGTTGGCGCTAAAGCTGATATTTGAACCTTTGTACCCTCGCAAATACTTGTTTGGATTATTTGAGTTCCAGGGTTTGTTTATCAAGCGACAACCCGAAGTAGCTGTAGAGTATGCCAAAATTGTATCAGGCAATATATTGACCACCGAACGGTTGTTTGAATTTATGGTAAGAGGTCCTGGCGCCACCCGCTTGGCAGAAATTGTACGCGATAACCTAGAGAAATCAATCGAAACTACCATTAGTAGCACCAGAGGTTTGGTAAAATGGGTGGTAAGCGACAAGCAACTTGAGGTAATTCAAAACATTGCGGTATACCGTTTTATGCAAGAATTGCCTATTTCTATCCGCGATACATTTGCTTACGCCGAAGAAGCCTTAGATATGGAAAATATGCTGGAAGAAAAAATGGCTGGCTTGACTGAGAAAGAATTTGAAGGCTTTTTGCGTCCAGTGTTTCAAGAAGATGAATGGATTCTGATTTTGGTGGGTGCTGTACTAGGAATGGTTGCCGGAATACTACAGTACCTAGTGCTATTTCAATAAATGGATGCATCGACTCGACAAAAAAAAGACCCTACACCGTAGAGTCTTTTTTGTTTCCTAACCACAAAGCTTATTAAATATCTTTGATTAGTATATATTCAAACCAAAGACCAAAAATAGAAGCTTGGGTAAAACAAATTTTAACTTACTGATAATCAATAAAATAAACTTAATTACTTTTTTCGCAAGGGGTATTTACAGTGAATAAAACAAACACTTTTTTACGAAATATCGTTTCTATGTTGATATTTCGCACATAAGCTTAAGCTAAAAATCGCGCCATCTGCGCCAGTTCTTCTTTGTACTCAATATTTGCCAACCAATACTGAGGCAATGCCTCTACCCCTATAGCCGCTCCTACCAAGCCCCCCGCCAGGCAAGCTATCGAGTCAGAATCTCCCGAAGTACATATTGCCCTTTGCAATACTTGCACAGGATCATCAGGAGCGCTTAAAAAACAATATAAAGCCGTTGCAAACGATTCTTCGGCAGTCCAGCCAGCCCCACCAATGATACAAGGGTCTGTATTTGAGTCAAAATTTTGCAAACCTTGCCTCACTTGTTGCATTTGGTTCAGGCACTCCAACCAACCTGTACTAATAAAAGCAGCAGGACTGTCAAAAGGTGGGCGATCCCATATTTGCTCCAGGTATGCCTCATGATACACATACAACTGTTGTTGGACGTGGGCTGTCAACGCGTCTATTAGGTCAGCGGGCTTTACCCCTTCCAACAATTTTCTGATAGCCACAGCGGTTAGTTCAGCTGCTGCCAATGCCGTAGGGTGGGCGTGGGTAAGTACAGCTTGAAACTGCGCTACTTTACCTATGCTTTCAACAGATCCTCTGAGTAAACCTACCGGTAGCACCCGCATATTTGCTCCACAACCTTTAGAGCCTTTGTTGGTGGCTTGCTGCCATGGCATCCCTTTTTCCAAACGTTCACAGCTGGTTAGACAAGTCATACCAGGCGCCCGGTTGTTTTCAGAGTCATTGAGCCATTGTACGAAACGCTTGCGTAAGTTTTGCTCCAGTATGGCAAGTGTATCACCTTCACTTTCGTGTAAAGCTTGCCCTACTGCCAGGGCCATTTGAGTATCATCCGTGATTTTAATTGACGCATCAGACGCATGAAAAAAACCGTTGGGCAAGCGTTTGTTTTTTATTTCATCAAGGGTTAAAAATTCGGCGGGGGCACCCAGACCATCGCCTACTGCCATGCCATAAATGGCTCCTTTAACTTTAGACTGCCTCGCGCTGAATTGGCGGTAACGCTCTTGCCCTATTTGCCAAAAATCTTCTTCCTCTTCCAGTTCATTTAAAATAAACAAGGGGCTGGCTGACACCAAATATTTCAGCCAATCTACTTGGCTGGTTTGCACAAACAAGGCCAGTTCATAACCAGTGCGCAAGCAATATTCTGGGGTTTGAATAGTCAACCTGATGTTTTCTCGCAGGGCAAATACAAACAACTTGTGCCAGTCTATGGTAGGGTTGGTATTTTTATGTAGTGTTACGCGCTCCAGCTGATGCAACCACTGCTGGTCTTTTTCTTCGTTAGCAATGATTTGGTGCAAGTGTTGTCTTTCTATTATCAAGGAAAAAGCCTCAAAAGACGACGCCAAATCCAGCAAAAAACGTAATACCTTTTGTTCGGCACGCAAATAACTATTGACTACCCCTTCGTTTTTGTCTTTGAGGTTTACTACCGACATAAACTCCTGCGCAGCGAACTCTTCACGACTCAATACGTGGTCAAATCTATCTATCCAAAAAGTTTTCATAACATGATTTATATTGACCAGCAAAAATAGTAGAAAGTAACTATGCGCTGTCATCCAAGCACTGATTTAAAGCTTGAAGGCACCTTGTTTTTTATGAAAGCACAAAACCTGACTTGAACATTTTTGCCCGCGTTGGCTTTGATTATGCCTGTAAATTGTTAAATACCTATCAAATCGGGGAAATGACTCGCTGGGCAAGCAAAACAAAGTTTTTGCCTTTTGACCTAAAAACCAAAAACGGTTTCTTTGGTGAAAAGTACTTTTACACACTTTCATTAGCAAACCTTTTTTCAGTTAATTTGCCTAACAATTCTCCTCTTCCTCATCTACCTTTTTTGCTTGGGTCTCGTACCATGTGATAGGTGATCATTTGTATTGAACCACTTAGTGATCTTTCATAAATAATTTGAGCCATTAAAGTGTATCTATTGCCCTCATTCTTCTCAAAAAAAAGTTTCATAGCTTTGGCTATGCACCGTTTTTTTTGAATCGTCTGAGAACGATATATTTTCTTGAATTGGCACAGCTTATTTTTTCAGATCACTAAACAAATTCTTTTGTCAAACACCCATTATATAATCAACAAAAATGGATACCATTACCTGCATTAGCTGCCGACAAGAGGTAAGCTACCAAAAAGACTACCATTGCTCCAACTGTCAAGCGCTTTGGTGGGGTTACGAAAACAAAGACCGTATTCCGTCTTCTTTTCTTAAATCTCAGCAAAACCCTTTGGGTATTACCACTTCTTTTCACGAAGAAATAACTCCTCCACCCTTGTCTCACAGTAAAAATATGATCATTGCCTGGTTGGTGGTACATACCGAAAACCAACCCACGCTTCTGCACGAACTTAAGCAAGGCAAATATGTGATTGGAAGGGCGATTCCGGGCAACATACCTGATATCACGCTTAACAATGACCAGTTTGCCAGCCGCAAACACGCAGAACTAAAGGTAGGCACCCATGAAATACACATTATAGACCTGGAAAGTAGGAATGGGGTATACGTCAATGGGCAAACCCAACCAGTGGGCAAGAGTTTTCCTCAGGCGCTTTCTGACGGAGACACTATACAGGTAGGCGAGACCAAAATGGTGCTAAAAACCAGAAATGTAGTACAAGACGAAATTACGGCGTTGAAAACCGTAAGAAAGCTATCCTACACGCCTACAGTCAGGGTAAAAGCTGAATAATTTTTACTATATTAGAAGAAATTTTTTCTAATATGCAACCTTTTTAGGGTAGGATGGCTCATGTTATATGTACAACTTTACCCTATTTTTATAAGTAATCAGGAATAATTTAACTCGTCATCCAATATGGCGGGTTAATTACCATATATACCATAAATGAAAAAGAATGGCTGTTTTTAAACCTAAAGATATATTTGCCGGGCGCTACCAGCTACAGAAACTGTTAGGGTTAGGGGGGTTTTCGGAAGTATGGCAAGTAATAGACCAAATGGCTGAAAATGCTTTAGTGGCACTTAAGATTTATGCTGCTGGTACTGGGCTGGATGAAGATGGAATAGAACTTTTTAGACGCGAGTATGCACTTACTGTTTCGCTCAATCATAAACATTTATTAAAACCCACCTATTTTGATATTACCGAAGGCTCTCCCTATTTGGTAATGCCGCTTTGCGCAAAAGGATCTCTTACCAAAAAACTTTTCAAACAGGGAGTATTGTCTGAAGCAGAACTTGCTGTGATGATGTCGCACGTAAGTGATGGGCTTGCCTACTTACACCAACGGCACCCGGTAGTGTTGCACCAAGACATAAAACCAGACAATGTACTCATTACAGAAAAAAACGAGTTCTTACTGTCAGACTTTGGCATTAGTAGCCGTATGCGGCATACTATGATGAAAAGCACCCGAAGTACTGCTTCATCCAATTCGTTGACCATTGCTTATGCTCCACCCGAAAAGTTTACCAGCCGACCCAAGAGCATGCCCGCCAGCGATATATTCTCTTTTGGGGTAATGTTATATGAGCTTTGCACCAATGAAGTACCCTGGATGGGACACGGAGGGCAATCGTTGTTAACAGGATCGGCAGTACCCGAAATTCCCGAAGAGTACTCACCTGAGCTTAATCAAATAGTACAGGCATGTATGAACCGAGAACCTACCCAACGCCCCACGGCTGAACAACTGCATCAGCTATCGTTGGTATACCTTGACAAGGGCAAGTGGGAAGGTTTTGAAAAAATAACTCGTTACAAGGCAGATTCCTTGTCGGCAATACCAGAGGGTTCGGCCACTCAAACACCCACCGAAGGGGTTACTTCAGAAAAAACAAATACACCCATACACAAAACAGAAGACCACCCAGACCTACAGCTTGATGTAGAAGATTTGGAAGGCGTAGATGACAACGATGTGCCTGTGGTAAGGTCTGAACGAGTAACCGAAGCGGTAGACAAGAAAAAAAGAAAGGCAGTAGCCGCTACAGGCAAACGCACCTTTGATCGTAATGTGTACATGTTTTTGGGCGCAGTCATGATTGTATTGGTAGTACTGATAGGCAGAGAATATGTACAAAAAAACCTGAGCAAAAGTAAGCCAGAGTTAATGGCAAACAACGATACCTTGGCAATGAATGCAAATGACCAGCCCGAAAAATTATCAGAAAATAAAAAAAATAAGGAGGTCAAAAAGCAAACAACAAAAAACCAGCAAAAAGCCAAAGACTTGCAGGAACAGTTGCGCTTAATGGAGGAACAGTTGCATAAGAAAAATAAAAAACTGAAAGAAAAAAAACAAGAAGAGTCCACTTCCGATGTTGAAGAACTTACAAAATATGATGAAAATGTACCTGAACCACCAACCCCTCCTGGCAAGGATAAACCTTCTTTTGTGATTACCGAAAACGGGGTGATCATTGCTGGCAAAGGAAAGAAAGGTAAAAACAGCATTAACATAGATTTACCAAAAGAGATTATAGAGTTGGTAAAAGATGCTACAAAAAACGCCAAAAGCAAAGAAAAAGTAAACGAGTGGAGCCGCAAGATGAGTAAAAAGTATGAGCACCTGGGCGAAAATTACGCCAAGGATTACATGCGAAAAAAAGCCGAACGAGAGAGGCAAAGACATCGGGCACATAAACGCTCGCATCAGTCTGGCAACAATAGCCAATATGACTATATAGAAGAGTACCCTACTTGTTTTTTAATAGAGCAAAACAACAGATGGGGATATCTTGACCGCAAAAAGAAACTGATTGCCAAACCCCAATATGAAAGTGCCTGGCCGTTTTATGAAGGGCTTGCTGCCGCAAAAAAGTACGGAAAATGGGGGTATATCAATCGATACGGAAAAACAGTCATTCCTCATAAGTTTGACAAACCCGGACATTTTTACAATGGCAAAGCCAAAGTCGTTTACAGAGGCAAGAAAATGTATATCAATCGCTACGGAAAATGTGTACAGGACTGCCTGTAAATAAACAGGAAAATATTTAGTTTAGTAATGGACAAAAAATAATCCCCGATTCATCGGGACTGTAAGCTTTCGATTTAGGAAATGACCTTTATTACTGATACTTCGTTACCCCGGCAGTTCGCCGGGACTGTGAGTTTTTATTGCTCGTAGCGCTGCTACGAACGCAACCGTCGCGCAAGCTGGCTCAACATCCATAGGATGTCGCCATCTCGCCTCAGTGGTAAATCTCTATCTCCAAATGGATACCTTATTTTTCAACCATTACTTAGGAATCAAATTTATATAGTGAATTGTGTATGATACAATGTGTGTGCTACCTGAAAAACCACCATTGAACATACTAAGGAATTGCGTATGACAAATAAAGAGACCCTGGCGGAAAAGGGCAAACAAACTCAACCCAACCGCGCTACACAGGCTTTTGCAACTGGACTGAAAATTCTGGGAGGGGCTGATGTGCCCATTTATACCCTGCAACACCTTACCAATACTGACAAGCACCCAGCAGGTAGTTACGAAAAAATCGTGGTTCCTTACGTAGAAATAGGACGTGCCAACTCTTGTGTCATTCAGTTTGACGATGGTTGTAATACAGTCAGTCGTAAACACGCCGCCATTGAGCGCAAAGGCAAAGATATTTTTATTAAAAACTTGTCTGCCACCAACCCTACCCTTATCAACGGCAGACCAGTAGCTGAGCAGTGGTACCTGACCAACGGCGATGAAATACAACTATCGCTTGAAGGTCCCAAGTTATTGTTCAATGTGTCGGCCACAGGTACTGCCAAACTAGGGCTTACCAACCGCATGAACCTGGTCATTAAACAAGCAGTTAAGCCTTATAAAAATGCTTTTTTATCCCTTTTATTCTTACTCATTGCCAGCATAGCGGTGGCTGGTTACATCATTAGCAACCAAGGCAATATTATCAAAAGTAATAAAGACACTATAGCCCGCCAGCAAATCACATTGGCAGGACTCAAAAAAGCCAATAATACAATTGTAGACTCATTAGATGCCGCGCATAAAAACAATACACGGGTACAAAAAGAATTGTCAAACACTAAAGATCAAATGGAAGCAGTGCGCCAGGCTTTTGAACAAAGGTTTAGAGCTCTCAAAGCCAAAGCATCTAATAACAGCAGCAACAGAAACAATCCGGGTGGCGGAGGCAATAGTAACAATAACACTGACAATCCGGGAAATGCCAACATACAAGGCTTGCTCAAACAAGCTGAGGGTGATGTATACTTCATTTATTCTACCTCGTTGGATGTAACCTACCCTGATGGCACCACCGAAGAGATAAAGTCGCAAAATGAACTTTGGTCGGGCACTGGTTTCTTACTCAATGATGGAAGGTTTGTAACAGCACGGCATGTGGTAGAGCCCTGGTATTATTTTAAAGACAATAAAGACCCTATGATGTTGTTGAATACTTATGCCAACAATGGGGGTAAAATTGTAGCCAACATGGTGGCAGTGTCTCCTACTGGAAAAAAAATAGCCCTGACCAATACCTCTTTTATAGTAGACCGTACCAAAGATCAACCTTATACGGTACAAGTAGATGAAGATGAATTTGCCATTAAAAAAGCCCAGTTGGGCAATGGCACTGATTGGGCCTACTTTAAAACCTCGACTACGGGTAGCCTACAGGCAAATGCTGCTTTGTCAAGTAGTTTAAAACGGGGAACCGAACTACATGTATTGGGTTTTCCGTATGGTTTGTCGCTGCAAAACCAGCAAAAACTAGAGCCCGTGTATAGCAAAAACGAAGTGGGTCAAAACGGCTTGGTCAATGAGTCTATTACAGTCACTGGGCGTAGTTTTGATACAGGCAACTCTGGTGGCCCTGCATTTACCACTGCCCAGGGCAAACTCGTGGTCATAGGCATTATTTCGGCAGGCAGGGGAGTTACAGGCAGTATTATCCCTATATCAGCCATCAGGTGACAACGCCATTACTGAACAGATATGGATAGCTATCAGTAGCCAATCATCATGAAGTATACCTAACCATTAAACATCATGAGTAACTCTATTTTGTAGTTACTCGCCGCTAAAAAACTACTAATCACACAACATAAAGCATAAAATAAATTACTACACACTATGAAAAAAAGATTAATTGCAGCAATTGTTTTATTGGGACTGGTGGGCTCGGTCAGGGCGCAAGACACTACACTGACACTTAAGCCTATTCGACACTTTGTGTCTGGCACCAGTATTGTCAAAAAATCGCTTGCAGGCGCTTTTTATCTTATTCAGCAAGACTATAACCTTCAAAACAAAAAAGGGCAGGCATTTACCAGAAAAAACCAGGCGTATTTTGGCAGACACTACGGCATAGGGGTCAATGCACAAAATGTGCTTTGGACAGAAAAACAGGTACTGTACCCTTGGCTTGTAGATAAGAGTTATAAGGTAATGGCAAAAGATTCGTTATTCCCTGCCAAAGGGCTCACTAAAATAACCAAATATCGCTATAACAGCTCTAACTGCAACTGTAAGTACACCGCTGTAGAGTTTGAATCTGACTCGGTGGCTTTGCGGGCACTGGCTTATTATAAATTGTCTAAAAAAACACCTACTCTAAAGCTACACCAAACCGAAATACCCAGTACAGGGATTATGGTGATTTTTTATAGCCCAGGGAGTGAACCTATATCGCCTTATAGCAAAATAAAAATGTCGGTCACTAAACAGTACATCCACTGGAACGACGCCCGAAGCACTGGACAACTCAAAAAAATGAACCTGCCAGGTACAGTGGTAGGCGGCGCCTTTTTTTCGGCAAATTATGAGCTGGGTACCGTTGCTTATCATTTGGTAGCATTGTATACCCGCCAACCCCAAAAACCGGAAACATGGGAGCTGACTGCTTTTCAGAATGAGTTTACCAAAAAGCTCACGCTGATTGAAGGTAATGGCAAGAAAAAAAAGAAGAAAAGAAGAAGTAGAAGAAACAGAAGAAATCGCAATAATTAACCAGGCTTTGGATATATTCATTTTTTAATGGAAATTAGCCTGAGGAATCGACAAAAAATAAACGTATTTATAGTAATAAATTGAGTGTTACAAATAACATAGAGGAAAACAAAACCGATGCATTGGTCAATATTTTTGGCAGAACTGATGTAGGCAAGGCACGCGACCACAACGAGGACAACTTTGCCATTGGACAAGACATTAAGGCCAAC
Source organism: Microscilla marina ATCC 23134 (assembly GCF_000169175.1). Classification (NCBI taxonomy): domain Bacteria; kingdom Pseudomonadati; phylum Bacteroidota; class Cytophagia; order Cytophagales; family Microscillaceae; genus Microscilla; species Microscilla marina. The sequence continues at coordinate 18,025 of NZ_AAWS01000049.1, read as the reverse complement.
CAGTGGGAGTTTAACCAACACGCCTTTAAGCAAGGGGCGCTTGGTTCGGTAATGGTGGTAGCCGATGGTATGGGAGGAACCAACGCAGGAGAGGTAGCATCTGAAATAATGGTAAATACTGCCAAGCAGATGTTTCAAAAACTGCAAGCCCTGCCTGAGTCGAGTCAAGCTATCAAAGATTACCTGAAAAAAGTGATCAAGGTTGCTCATAAAAATATTTTGGCGCATGCTGCTGCCCACCCCGAAACCGAAGGAATGGGTACTACGGCTGCTATAGCCTGGGTAATAGGACTTAAAGCTTATGTGGCCTGGTCGGGCGACAGTAGGGTGTACTTATACCGCCAGGGAGTACCACTGACTCCAGCTACCGATGACCACTCTATGGTGTGGGAATTGGTACAAAGCGGGCACCTTACGCCCAACCAGGCAAGGTTGCACCCACAAAGTAATATCATTACCCAGAGTTTGGGCGAGGCACGCAACCCGCCCAGCCCCGAAGCTAAGACCTTGCAATTGCAAACCGGCGATCGATTGTTGTTATGCAGCGATGGGCTCAACGGCGAACTGGACGACCCTGACATTGAGGCTATCCTGGAAAAAACCCAAGGAACCTCTGAGGCCTGCCAAGAACTGGTAAACAAAGCCAACCTTGCCGGAGGCAGTGACAACATTACGGTGCTGTTGATGGACATGCTCGACATAAATCGGGTAGGCAAAAACGTGCAGGTAAGAGATACTGCTGACCAAAAGGCGGGGCTGGATGCTCAAAAGAAAAAAATCATACTGTGGGTTTCTTTGTTGATTTTGATATGTAGCCTTTATTTGCTTTTTAGCAATTTGGGGCAAACTGACAACCCCGCACAAATAAACAAAGCAGCCAACAAAGCACAAAAACTGCCCGTGATGATAGACTCTACTCAAACCAAACACGAGCAAACATCAGGCAAAGATACCACCAGTAAAGAACAAGGTGCCAGTACTGGTAGAAACGAAAAAGAAAATAGACCACCTGTGTTGCTGCGAGAAGAAAAAAAGGCTGATCCAAAAGAAGTAGCTGCCTTAGAAGCCCGCCTAAAAAAATTACTGGACGACAAGGCTAAAGTACTGAAAAATATAGAAGGGCTTAAAAAGAGTTATCAAGACATACCTGCTGAACTGAAAAAACTAAAGGCTTTGCAACAACGACTCACCAAAGAAATAGCTTCGCCTTTGGTGGCAAAAAAAATTATTAAAGGCAGCAATGAGTTTGTAGCACCCACCACGCCCAAAGCATTGAAAAAAGCCATTTATACTATAGAAAGAGTGGAAGCCAGCCTGTATGATATACAGGAGAAAATGAAGCATTGGCAGCTTAGCCCCAATGGTTAAACTGGTTTGCTATTCTATTTACAAAGGTAATACAACACCCCAAATACAAGTTCGGTTCAAAAGACTCCGAACTTGCTGACGTCCGGTTTACCTCACCAGTACAAAACCTCAGAGGGCAAGCATTGCCGTTTGGCTAACTTTAAACATGCTCTTGGCAACAAAACTGCCCAAGAGTGGCAAGCACCCTTGAATGTTGCCCGATAGATGCATCAGGAACACCAAAGTATGCCACTGCCAATCTACCATATTTGAAAACATAACAGAAAGGATACCAACAATGTTAAGATGTAATACTTGTGGATATATAAATGATGAACACACTAAAAGTTGCGCCAAATGTGGCGCAGCCCTAAATGATGCAAAAAAAACCATTAACAACAGCTCGGCTCAGGGGTTTTTGCCTACTACTGGCAGCGACCCATTGGCGCATCAAAAACCATCGCAAAAAACGGTAAAAGGTGGTGAACCTGATCAACCTTACCTTGATAATCCCAGAAATGAGCAAAAGCCAGAACAACAAGCCCAACAAGAGGATCAGGCAAATGGTTGCAGCAGCTGTAGGTATCCTTTGCGGGCTCACCAAAACATTTGCCCCAATTGTGGGTTTGACAATGCAGCAACCAATGCTACTGACTTACACTCGACCAAAGGGTTTGACGAAACAAACGAGGAGAACGCCCCCGTTGAACCACGCCACAAAACTATTTTGGACCCTTGGGAGGTAACCAATATTGGGGATTCTAAAAAGTTTAGTTTGGTAACTGATAAAGGAAAAACTACCCTGAACTTTGAAGGAGAAGAAGTAGAGTTGAACCGCCAAAACCTGGATGCCAACAACAAGAGCATATCGGGAGGGCAACACGCTAAAATTGAATATGAAAATGGACAATGGTACATCAAAGACCAAAGCTCTAATGGTTTTACTTTTATTCAAGTACGTGATCGGGTACCTATTCAACCAGGAGATATGATTATTATGGGTAATAAACTTTTTGTTTTTAAAGAAAAATAAGCCCCACAGGCAGGTTTAAATCATTGATAATAAACTAATTATAGTGAATTCTTAGATGTGTTAACTATGAGTAAATAGTGTGTTTTTTTATCTAAAACTTCATATTATTTGCCAACTGTAGATGATGACAACAAAATTGACCCAAATAAAAAACTAACAATGAAAATTTGTTCGCATTGTGGATACTACAATAAAGCAGATGCCCCTAAATGTATCAAATGTGGTTTTGACTTGAGTCGTGCCGCTACGGTTACCAAAAACGAGGCAATTGCTGACAAAGACATAGTGCCCGAAGCAGTAGATCTGCATAAAGGCGATGAAGTAAAGGGGATTAAAAATAAATACCAGATTGTCAATAGCATAGACAAAGGCGGCTATGGACTGGTATACCTTGCCCAAGACCAGGAAAAAAACCAGTATGCGCTCAAAGTAATAGAAATGCGCAAAGTGTTGCCTAATGAACACCAGGAGATTCGAAAACGATTTGAGCGGGAGTTTGAGGCAGGGCAGATTCATTCTGACTATATAGTAAACAGCATGGACAAGGGCAGCCTACAAGGGAACCCTTTTATTGTGATGGAGTATTGCCCAAAGGGTAATTTGCGTGACCAAATGTTGTTTGAATGGAACCATGAAGAAACGCATGCACTAGGTTTAGATATGCTGCGAGGCTTGCACGACTTGCACACTTCTGGCATTATTCATAAAGATTTGAAACCCGAAAATATTTTGTTTAATGAACAAAACCGGGCACAACTGACTGACTTTGGCATTGCGGGCTTTATCAAACGACGCGAAACCCAACGTAACCTGATGGGCTACGCAAAAAATGTATTTGGTACGGCTATTTATGCCCCTCCCGAACAATTGAACCCTCAACAGGCTTTTAAGATTATGGGGCCTACCAACGACATCTTTTCCTTTGGGGTGATCATGTATGAGGTATTTACCCAGGGGCACTTGCCATTTGGCTCTTATCAAGAGTTTGAAAAGGACATGCCAGGCTACTACAAACGGATTAGAAAAGGAAAGCTGACAAAGATTAATAAAATAAGAAAAGACGTGCCGGATGACTGGCAAACGATTATTCATAAATGCCTGGCTCCCAAGTACAAAGACCGCTACCAGAGTGCCAATGATATATTAAAAATATTGGGGCAACCTGCCAGGTTAACCCCACAATACGCCTCAAAAGATATGTTTGGTAAATGGTCGTTACGAATAATGAATGGTGAAGAAGTAGGCAGGGAATACAACTTAAGCAAACTTGCCGACGCTAAAGAACAAAATCTGCTAACCTTGGGCTGGTTCAACGCGCAGCAACCTTTCTCGAATGATATAGGCATTGTAGAGTCGTTTACCAAGTATATATCGGGCAGGCACGCCACCCTGGAGCGGGTAAAACAAAAAAACGGGTCATGGCTGTGGTTTATAAGAGATGGGCAATGGTACGAAAAAAACGGCAAAATGGGCTGGCACTTGTCACGCAATGGGGTGTTGGTAAACTCTACCGATGTAAAAAAATCGGGGCACAAACTCAATCCCGAAGATATTATTACTATAGGCGATACTACGCTTAAAGTACAAGTAGAATATTAAATCAACAGTTGAAAGATTTGCTGATGCATATACACCCCTTGAGAGCACATATTGAAGAAGTATTGCCACTTACCGACCAAGAGTTTGACTTTATATTGAGCCATTTTACTCCGGTATCTAAACGAAAACACCAATACCTTGTGCAGGAAGGTGAACTTGTAAATAAAGAACATTGGGTGATCAAGGGGTGTTTAAAAGCTTATTTTTTTGACCAAAACGGTAAAGAATATATAGTGCAGTTTGCTATGGAAAACTGGTGGATTACTGACTATGAGGCCTTTAATAACCAAATAAGGGCAAGTTTTTCGGTAGATTGTATAGAAGATTGTGAATTGCTTGCTATTGACTATGCCTCTAGAGAAAAGCTCAGCAGTGAAATGCACAAAATGGAGCGTTTCTGGGCTAAAAAAACCAAGCTTGCTTTTATAGCTTCACAAAAAAGAATTTTATCGCTGTGCCGAAATACAGCTAAAGAACGCTATGAGATGTTATTGAACCAATACCCTCAATTGGTTCAGCGTGTTCCTAAAAAAATGCTCGCCTCTTACCTTGGTGTCTCCCGCGAAACTTTGAGCCGCCTGTAAAAATAACGATCCTCCACCAAAAATTGCCTTTAGTGATCTGGAAAAAATAAGATGTGCCAATTCAAGAAAATATATTGTTCTCAGACGATTCAAAAAAAACGGTGCATAGCCAAAGCTATGAAGCTTTTTTTTTGAGAAGAATGAGGGCAATAGATACACTTTAATGGCTCAAATTATTTATGAAAGATCACTTATAATACCTCTCCTTTCCCTCACTTCTTACTTGTTGCCAAAGTGTGATCTACCTCACATGTATAAAGTGACTTGTGTCCTGTGGGTTCATACACTCCTGCCCTAACTTTGTAGTATCAAATTATTACAAATATCAAAACATTTATATTATGCCTTATATCAATATCAAAGTGACTGATGAAAATGTCACTAAAGAACAAAAGCAACAATTGATTGCTGGTGCCACTCGGTTAGTAGTAGAGGTACTGAACAAAAACCCAGCAACTACGCATGTAGTGATTGACGAGGTACACATAGACAACTGGGGAGTCAAAGGAAAACAATATTCTGAACTAATCAACTCACAAAACTAACTCCCATGAAAAACAAGACAATTGTTGTAACTGGAGCCTCTACAGGCATAGGCAAAGCCATTGCAAAACTATTTTTGGACAAAGGAAGCAATGTGGTTATGAACTCTTTTCACGAAGAAAGACTCCAAAGTACCTACCAAGAGTTTGGTTCGCCCCGTCAAGCCGTTTTGGTGGCAGGAGACATTAGCCAACCTAAAGTCGGAAAACAGTTGGTAGCAACTGCAATAGAGCACTTTGGCAAAATTGACTTATTGATCAATAACGCAGGCGCATTTCAACCCAAGCCTTTTTTGGAGGTAGAAGAACAAGATTTAAATCGTTTTTTAGACACTAACCTCAAGGGTACTTACTTTGCCTCACAGTCGGCTATTCGGCAAATGCTCCAGCAAGGTGGTGGCAGTATTATAAACATAGGTACCGTGTTGGTAGACCACGCCATTGCGGGTTTTCCGGCATCGGCACCTGTAGCAAGCAAAGGCGCTATTCATGCTTTGACCCGCCAACTGGCAGCTGAGTTTGGCAAAGACAACATAAAAATCAACACCATTGCTCCTGGCATTATCAGGAGCCCACTGCAAGGCAAAATAGGGGTAGAAAATGCCGATAGCCTGGCGGGGTTACATTTGCTCAACCGCATAGGCGAGCCCGAAGAAATAGCACAAGCAGCTTATTACCTGGCTACGGCCGATTTTGTAACAGGCGAAACATTTAACGTGGCTGGAGGCCATACTATAGGACACACAATTTAAAGCTTGTTTAAAATTCATTAATTAGGTCTTTTACGTGATTTTTCTGATTATATATTGTCAAATTTATTGGCAATAGCGCTGCTATTCCCTCAAAATTTGACGCATCTAATCCAAAAACTCGTCATAAAATCTCCTATGACCGAAAATTTAAACAAACTCTTAATTAAAAACTATGTACACCAACAAGCTCAAACAAATAGAACACACGATACAAAACTACTTTGAAGGAATTTTTTATGGAGATGTATCCAAGCTAAAAAGTAGTTTCACAACAGAGGCACTCCTTTATGGCGATGTTGGCGAAACCCCCTACCGTAAAGGTTTAGACGATTACCTGGAAGGGGTCAAAAACCGAAAAAGCCCAAAAGCACTGGGGGAAACCTTTGCCATGCAGGTGCTAGGCATAGAGGTTTTGGGCAAGATAGCCACTGCCAAGCTGCACGTACCTATGCTAGGCTTCAATTATTATGATTATTTATCGCTTGTGATGGTAAATGATGAATGGAAAATTGTAAATAAGCTTTTTACTCATGTGGAACAAAACTAAAGTTACTCAACTATTGGGGCTTGACTACCCAATTATTCAAGGACCTTTTGGCGGAAGATTTTCTTCTGCCAAACTGGTTGCTGCGGTATCTAACCTTGGTGGGATGGGATCGTTTGGCTTGAACTCTTATAGTCCCGAAGAGATTTTAAAGGTCAACTCGGCTATTCGGGCACTTACAAAAAAGGCCTATGCGCTTAATTTATGGGTGCCTCAAAAACACCCCTCCCCCCCAATATTTGGACAAGAGCAGTTTGAAACAGTCAAAGCAGTATTTAAACCTTATTTTGACGCACTCAATGTGCCTTTACCAGAGGCACCGCCTGCGGCTCAAACCCAACATTTTGATCAACAGATGGAAGCTATTTTACAAGTCAGCCCACCTGCCATGAGTTTTATATTTGGGGTGCCCCCCAAAGAGGTTATACAAGCTTTGCGCAAAAGGCAAACTGTGGTAATAGCTACCGCTACCCACCCCGAAGAAGCCCTGCTCTTAGAAGAAGCAGGCGTTGATATTATAGTAGCTTCTGGGGCACAAGCAGGGGGGCATCGAGCTTGGTTTTTACCCAAAAACAAAGAGGTTTTAATGGATACTCCTTCTTTGCTCACTCAAACAACTGCCCAGGTAAAAACACCTGTCATAGCAGCAGGTGGTATTACCAATGGGCAAGAGGCTTTCTCTGCGTTGCAGGCAGGTGCTTCGGCCGTACAAATAGGCACTGCTTTTTTAGCTACTCAGGAGTCTAACGCACCAGATGTTCACAAGCATAAGTTGTTGCAAGAAGTACCCCAAACCAACCTTAGCCAAACATTTATCGGGCGCTTGGGTAGGGTCATTTCCAATACATTATCTTTGCAGAATATCCCCGCAGACAAACTAGCCCCTTATCCTTTGCAAAGTGCTTTTCTAAGTCCTTTGAGAAAAGCGGCACTGGAGCAACACCGACATGACTACGTGGGGTTTTGGTCAGGGCAATTTTCAACTCCTTTGCAACATACCTCAGCCAGTAGCCTGTTTCAATCGCTCATAGATGAGATAAATAATTTAACCCCAGCATCATAAGTAACCGCAAGTATACCTATTCACACTACAAACCTGCTACACTACACACTTTGAACTACCTTACCTTTTGGGCAATATTGTCTGAAAGGTTTTTTATCTATCATTTTTTATGCTCCTTGTTAGCGCCTACTGCTCTTCTTTTTTTACTGTAAGTGGCTTTCGCCGAAAGGCTTAAACTCACCAAACATATAAAGCCCAATGCCATGGGTGGCAACATAAAAACTATTCTACCTACCCAACTAAATGACGTGTTCATCATCACTGTCTGTTTTTAGTTTAAATTGTTTTGCCATGAAGAAATAACATCGTTGCTATCAGTCAATTTTTTGCCTTAACTGGCTATTTTTACCAACGGGCTTTTCATAAAGGGTAGCATAGCGTCAAAAGCTTGGGGGTAGTTTCTTACAAATCTTCCATGAAAAATAAGGTTGAAAACAACACGACCACCAGCCTAAAGATTGACAATTAAAAAATTATGCTTAATTTACGGGCTCAAGACTTTCAAATAATCGACAACATCAATGATACCGGTAAAGTTAACCTTACAAGGAGTTTATTCTTACCAAAAAAAAGCAGAAATAGATTTTACTAAACTTACCGATTCGGGTTTGTTTGGTATTTTTGGTATGGTGGGTAGCGGTAAGTCTACCATTCTCGAATCTATCTCTTATGCTTTATATGGGCAAGTAGAGCGGTTGAACAAACAAGACAAGGTGACTTATAACTTAATGAACCTTAAGTCGAATGAGTTGTTGATTGATTATGAGTTTAAAGCCAGCGACAACGAGTACTACCGCTTTGTGGTAGAGGGCAAACGTAACAGCAAAAACTTTGAAAAGATTCGCACCTTTGACCGCAGTCATTACCAAATGGTAAAGGGCGAATGGACACCCACCGACAAAACGGCTCAAGACATTCTGGAGTTGAGTTACGACAACTTCCGTCGTACCATTATTATTCCGCAAGGCAAGTTTCAAGAGTTTTTGCAATTGGGCGATACCGATCGTACGCGCATGCTCAAAGATATTTTTGGGCTGGGTAAGTACGACCTTGGGCAAAAGTTGCGCCCCGTAGAAAAAGAAAACGATGAGAAGATTACCCAAGTAGAAACCAAACTACAGGGGGTGGCTGAAGTAACCGAAGAGGGTATCAACGAGCAACGGGGAATTTTGAAAGAATTGGTAGCCTCGCTGGAAGCCCAGCAAAACCAATTACAAGAAAAGAGCACCAAAAAAACTGCCCTTGAGCAAATCAAGGCATTGTTTGCTGAACTTGCCCACCAAAAAGAAGAACTTGCCCGCCTAAAACAACAAGCTGATGACTTTAACAGCCTGGAACGTAGGGTAAAGGAGTATGAAACTTGTTTGTATCAGTTTAGCGACTTGCTGGAAACCCATAAGCTTACTCAAGTCAAAATCAAGCAGTTGCAAGAGCTTATCCAACAAAAAGAAACCCACTTTGAGCAAATTCAGCAAAAACTGGTACAAGACGAGCAAAGTTTTGAAGAAGTAAAAACACAATACAATGAGCGCGAAACCATCAAACAAAAAATAGATGAGTTTACCAAGATTATCAGTATCAATGAGCTCAATAAAGAACTGGTAACACTGGAAGAACGTGTAGAAAAAGGCAAGCCTGTAATAAAAGAGTCCGAAAAGAAAATTGTAAAACTACAGACGGAAATTGAAGACAAAACTTTTTTTATCAAGCGCCAAAAAGAAAACCTGCCCGACAATAATGTATTGTTGGCAGTGAGTAGTTGGTTTGCCGAGAAAAAGAAAATATTGAGCAGCATACAAAAGGTAAATCAGGAAACCCGCCACATAGAACGCGAAATAGAGAAAATCCGCAAAGAGAAAAAAGAACTGTACGAAGAACATTTGAGGGACTTGTTGCCCGAAGCACATCCCAAGACAATCATTGGTGAGCTGGCTGACATGATACTCGACAAACGGGATGAGCTAAAAGATAAACTGATGCATACCCAACACAAGCTGTCGGGGCTTACGATTAAGCTTAAGCTACAGGAGTATGCCGAAAATCTAAGTGATGGAGAACCTTGTCCTTTGTGTGGTTCGGTACATCACCCCGACCCGCTTAAGCCTGACAAGATTGATGCAGCTTTGCACGCTTTTCAAGAGGCACGCGAAACCCAAGACGTGCAAATCAGTTTATTAACTGATTTGCTGGACAAGGTGCGACAGCTCAAAGTACAAATTGACGAGAAAAAGAAACAACTGGAGCGACGCGATGAGGAAGCACAGGCAGAGGCCAATAAGTTTGACTTGCATTTGTATAAATTTAATTGGAAACCAGCGTTTGACCCTGATCATGACGAAGATGTAGAAAAGAAGAAAGCAAAAGCAAGCCGCTTGCAAAACGCCATTGACGATGCCGACAAAGAGCGCGAACAAATGCAGCGATCGCTAGAGGAAGAACGCAAAAAACTGGACAAGTATAAAACAGCCATTGCCGATCTGGAAAACCAACAGTTGACCAAAACTACCCAGCTCAAAACCTTAAAACGTCAGTTGCGAGTGTTTGATTTGGAAGACTACGCCCAACATGCTGCCTCGCAGCTCAAGCAAGAGATAAGAAGTCTGGAGGATTTGTATGAACGCCTGGAACGCAAATACAAAAACCTGGAGACGCAAATAAACGAAGATCGTAATCAAAAGGTGCGCCTTGAAAGCGATTTACGCAATAGTCGCGAAAACTTGTTGCAAGACGAGCAAAACCTGCAAACCAACCAAAGTAAACTTCAGGACAGGTTGGCAAAGTCAGATTTTGACACGTTGGAAACAGTAGAGAATATTTTGCAGAATAAGCTGGATATCGAACGCGAAAATCAAAAAATCAAGGAGTTTCAGACCAAGCTCCATCGTGCCGAAGATGAATGCCACAAGCTGGAACGACAAACGGCGGGCAAGGTATACAACGAGGCTGAGTACCAACAAGTGCTCACTGATATACAAAGCCTCAAAGAAGACATTCAAGTAAAGCAAGATCGACGTGGAGGGCTTAAGAGCGAAATAGAACGCCTAGAGAGTGACTTGGCGCGTAAGTTTAAGTTACAGAAACACGCTGACGCTTTGCATTTACGTCGAGACGATATAAGCACACTGAAAAAAATGTTCCGCGAAAGCGGTTTTGTAAATTATATTTCGTCGGTGTATATGCAAAATCTTTGTAACCTTGCCAACGAGCGTTTTTACCGTCTGACCAAACAGCAGCTCAAGCTGGAGGTAAACGAGGACAATACTTTCTATATCCGCGATTACCTCAACAATGGACAAACCCGTAGTGTGAAAACCTTGTCGGGAGGGCAAACCTTCCAGGCAGCACTATCGCTGGCGCTGGCACTTGCCGACAACATTCAGCAGTTTACCAAGTCGAACCAAAACTTTTTCTTTTTGGATGAAGGTTTTGGCTCTCAGGATGAAGAATCGTTGGATGCGGTATTTGAAACACTGACCAGCTTACGCAAAGAAAACCGCATTGTGGGTATTATCTCGCACGTAGAAAGCTTGCAACGCGAAATTTCGGTGTACTTGAAAGTACGTAATCAAGAAGAAACAGGCAGTGTGTTGCAAAAGAGTTGGGAGTAGGCGTCAATAGGCTTTCTTGCCTTAATATTTACAGAATGGACTAAAAAAACTAACAATTAGCCACCTATCATAATATAAACCCCCACTCATTACTTAATGAGTGGGGGTTTTGTTTGTACTGATATTCTATGAGGTCAGTTAATAAGTTTGCCCAATACAATATTAATCGCCGGAAAGGCTTGATAAAATATTGATGACATACCAAAACAGTAACATTACAGAACCAAACAGCCCTAAAGAAGCCGCTACATATTGTTCAGCATGGTATTTATGCAAAATAGCTGAGGTTTGATATAAAATAGCTCCAGCAGCCAATGCGACCATTGCAAAAGAAAACCATAAGCCCAGCGAGAATCCAAATATAAGCCCAGCTGCAATAAGTCCAATAGCTACCAGCGTACCTACCGAGAGGTAAATCCTCAACATAGAGAAATCTTTTTTGGTGATAAATGCTACTGAGGTAATACCCAAAAATAAGGTAATAGTAATGGTAGCTGCCTGATTGATAATGGCAGTATCTCCGGTCATTTTTATTGCCAGATAAATAAGTGGCGTAAACAAAAGTGCTTCTGCTACTACATACAACAGCATGGCAATGTATTGGTAGGTTTTAGAGCTTGTGCTCATTGCCCAATTTTCGGAAAGTGAGGTAATCGCAAAATACCCACCTAACAACAGTAGCCACGACCAACCACCCAAAAACGAAAGGGTAAAGTTAATGATGGTAGGACTGCGTAAAAAAATGGCTTCTATGAGAATAAAAAGTAGTATCTCGATCGCCAAGAATGTGTATGTTCTTTCGATAAAGGTTTTTCTTGCCTCAAGGGGCTGTTCCGCGACAAAGGGAAGAGTTGCTGCGTCTTCTTGATAGTTTGATTCTAACATTTTGTATTTAGTTTGATTTTATTAAATAATATAATGATTGTTGTATTATACGTGATAAACCAAATACAAGGTTAAAATATTTTTAAATTTAGGGTACAACTCAGCTCTTTTAAGCTCTGGACAATGCGTCACTAATAATCGCAGAACAACCTTCTACGCTTGTTTTTCGGAATACTGAAAAGTGCCCTTAGGTGCTGTAATCGGGGTCGGTTGTTAAAAGTGTTCTGTAGGAGACTTGAAAGTTTGGATAAATGGAAGTCTCCCAACTTACTTGAGTAGCAAAACCTCTCAAAATACTATGGGGCGCCAAGCGATGAAATTTACTACGCTAGGGCAACCATAAAGGATTGCCCCTACAAAAGGGAATTTAACACTTTAAAACCAACACTTACGCCGTTGCTTGTGTCTTCACAAGCAATCAAAAGACAATGCGTCACTAATAATCGCAGAACAACCTTCTATGCTTGTTTTTCGGAATACTGAAAAGTGCCCTCAGGTGCTGGAATCAGGGTCGGTTGTTAAAAGTCTTCTGTAGGAGACTTAACACAACAATGTTAGCACAATTAATGGGTTTAAGAAATAATCACTACCTCCACAACAAAATACCTGTCCAGACAGCCAATGGTACAATGGTACCCCATATCAATTGGTTGCGGTAAAAACGGCGTTGACGACGTTCCCACTCGTCGCGTTGATTGGTGCGGTTTTGAGTAGCCAATATTTCATTTTGTTGTTGCAAGGCAAGTTGCCTCAGTTCTTCTTGTTTGGCAAGGGTTTTATCAAGGTATTGTTTTGCCTCACGATTTTCGGGGCGGTAGTGTAACGCATCTTTTAGGTCAAACTCGGCATTGTTGTAATCTTGTAGATGATAATAAGCAATACCCCGTTGCAAATAAGCTTGAGCATCATAAGATTTTTTTTGTAATACAATGGTGAAATCTTTAATAGCTCCAGTATAGTCTTTCACTTTGAGTTTTGCCTTGCCCCTTTCGGCATACATAGCACTATAGTAAGGCATGCGTTCAATGGCTTTATCCAGGCTGACAATGGCAGCGTCGTATTGCCCAGCCTTGACCTGGGCTTGTCCGGTGTGGTAGTATTGTTTGTATTCAAGTACTTTTTGGGCTTGCGCCTGATAGGCCAAACCTGTGATCAATAATATTAAGTAAATGGTGTTTTTCATAGTATCTTAATTTTGGTTATAGCCTATACGCTGGCTGTTGATAAAACGCTTAATAATAGTAATTATTTTTGTCTACCCCTCCTCCTTCTTTATTGCTTTTTTGGGTAAAAACCCACGCTGCCCATTATTTTGGCTTCCGCCAATTTTATTATCAAAAAATAAAATAAAGTTACTTAGCGTCGTTTTGTGGCTAGTTTTCTCCCACCGTCAGACTGGAAGGTTTAAAAAACACTCAACCCCAAGCTAACTACTTGATTTTCAAAGCATAAATTCAGACTAGAAATCTTGCTAAAAAACTAACCCAAGCAAAATTTAAGCAAAAAAATCAACTAAAGTTGGCGTAGGTTTTTAGTTGGCAAACACAGGTGAGTATAGTACCTTTGCTCACATAATAAACAAATCACTACACAACTTACTCTATTAACTTACTAAATAACACTATGAACACCCAACACTACTTTCAACAATTGACTTCTTTGGAGATAACGCAAACACCTGAAAAAAATGCCCAAAGCATAGTCGAAGTCAAAAAAAGGATCAATCGGAGCATCAAAAAAAGGAAGTCTGCAAGGTGGGCTTTCTTTTTAAATGAATAACAAACCTTTAGATACCGATTTGGGGCAACAAGTAATGTACGACTAACTGCTTGCCGCTCGTCATATAAAACCAAGACAATCAAAATATAACCCAAACACTATGAACACTACCTACTGGCAAAATGCACAATCCTTGAACCAACGCCCTGCCAATCAACCACCCAAAGGAAACATTGCCCGCAAAAAATTTAAAAAACTAAGGGGCATTGACTTATGCTGGGAACTGGTACAACCATTGTCAGAAACAGTAGCCCAGTCAGACAAAGACAAAAAACTGAGGGGTTTTTCACCAGGGCAACAAGCCTTGTTTACCCTATGGCACCTAGACAGTGAGGTAACCAGTGGGGGGTTTGTCCAGTTTTTTTGGAATGGTTACGCGGTGTATGTACCTGTGTTGAGCAACGGCTTAAACCTGATTGAAGCCAAAGCCATGGAACAGCTCATCACTGAAGCTTACGAAGAGTACCAACTACAGCAAAGCACTTTTACCGAGTATGCTTCGCTCATAGACAGCCCACTTTATGCTGAGTTGGAAAAGTTGAACCAAATGGATTTTGAGTATTTCAGGCTACACAAAAAAACCATTGACAAAATGGAGCAATACATCAGAAAATATCCTGAAGAATTTATAGCTTTTACAGACTAACTACTATCTGACTATCCGTAGTTTTTTTAAAGGGGTAATAGCATCTGGTTTTTGACTGGGTGCTATTTTTTATTGCTTTTATTTTCTTTTAACCCTAATAAGAAAAGAAGCTATTGTCCTGAAACTTTTCAAAAAAATATCAGTTATATGAGCAATCACTTTCAACTAAATTTAACAAAAAAAATGAGTAACATTATATTAGACACGCCTTTTATCACTTATAAATACTTTGAAGAACCAGGTTTATTTGTAATTGACTATAAGTCCTCTACTGAGCACATGTCGCTTGATGAATACCAAGAGTTTATTTTGGAACTAAAACAATTGACCCTAGAGCACAAACCTCAGTTTTTGATAGATAACTCGATCAACCGCATGTATATTGTAGGGCTTGAAATGCAAGAGTGGACAGTAGCCCAACTAGGGCCTGCCTGGATAGGGTTTGGATTAAAAAAATACGTGCAAATACTCGCCAGAGATCTGGTAGCCAACCTTTCGGGACAACAAACAATAGAAGCTACCAAGAGTATTCCGAACATGTTTGAAACCAGATTTTTTGAAAATACTGACGATGCCCTTGCCTGGTTTGGTATAAAGGTAGACTTGAGTAGCTAAACTCACCTCTAGCCACCTTCCTAACCCATTGACTTACCTTCACCTATCCTTCTTTTTGGCTTGTTGTTTTCCCAACAAAAAAAATTCCTTTCCGGCAAAGCCAAAAAGGAATTTGTCTCATAGTCTATTGTGAGCACTTAACAGGCCCACTCATTCACACTTTTTTTACTCATACTGTGCCGTAGCTTTCTTGTAAGCCACCACCTGCTGATGATAATGGCTCAAGGCATCAATATATTCGCTTTTGGCTTTTTGCACATCTGCCTGGGCTTCCAACAACTTAGAAAGCGGCACCACTCCAGCCTTGTGGCGGTCTTTGATCGTTTGCAAAAACTCTTCGTGTTGGGCTACCTTTTTTTGCCCCAATGCTATAGCCTGCGCGCTTTCGGTAAGGGCATAATATGTTTTTTGGATTTGTAGCTTGAGCAGCTCTTTGGTTTCATCTAATTTGTTTTGTGCCATTTTTTCGCCCAATATGTGTTTTTTCAGCGAGTGGCGCTTGCTCCACATATTAGATATTGGAATCCTGGCCGCCAAAAACACCCCTACTCTAGCCAACCTGCCGTCACTGCCATGTTCCATCGCATCAGAGTAAAAAGCACTGGCACCCAGCCCTACTTCGGGCAAGAAATGCCCACGCTCAATCTGAGTTTTCATTTCTTCGGCTTTTACCACCTTTTGCAGCAATTGGTACTCGCTACGTTTGGGCACACTAGCGGCAGCTTCTGCCTGTATGTGCTGAGGCAAGTTGTTGGTAGGCAAAGCATCAGTCAAACGAATATTTTTGCTATAATCGATGCCCAAGTGTTGGCAAAAAGCCATTAACGCCAACTGTCTACCATTTGTAAGCTTCAGTTTGTTCAATGCTACTTCGCTTTGTTTGAGCCCTACCTTGAGCACATCACTTTTGTCAATTAGCCCCGCTTTGCGCGCATCTTTGGCTTCTTTGAGTACAGTTTCCAACAATTTCTCATAAGCATCCAAGGTTTTTTGCTTCTCGTCAAGCGCCACAATCTGCCAATACATACTTTCGGTTTTGGCAATCAACTCAGTTTTAGATAAGCTTACCTGAAGCTTGCTTACCTCTACCCCTAGCTCGCTCAAACGATTGCCCGTTTTGATGCGTCCGCCCGCATACAATGGTTGCATCACAGTAATGTTTCCGGTATGCATACGGTCGCCTGCCCCCAGCGAAACAGCAGGCAAAAAAGCAAACTGGGTAGCTGTAGGCAAGGTTCTGGGGTCGCCATTGTACACCGGCAAGTTGCCCGAAGGGTTGTCAAACTCTATCATTTTTTTGTTGAGTTGCACCGCATAAAAACCCGCCTCTACTTTGGGCAAGTGGTGCATCCAGGCTTCTTTGCGCACTGCTTCAGCTTTTTGTTGCTGTAGCTGAGCATATTTCATTTTTTTACTATGCTGCAACACCAAATCTTTGCATTGTTGCAGGCTATAGCCTTGTTGGGCAGTGGCGAATGCCCCACCCCACAGGCTAAAAATCAGAGTAAATATTATATGTTTGTTCATTTCTATTTAGTTTTTTAGTTGGGAGTCCATAGTCGGGAGTTTTTTTAGTTCACAGTCAATGAGTAGCTGGCAACAGTTTTTAATAGTTAGCCTACCCCTTCATTGGTTGTTAATTCACATTCTCAATTTTGCAAATACAATAAAAACCTACTACTGACTATAGGGCTTTCTTATAAAAAGTGAGAAACCTCTCTGAAGCTTGTAAAGCAGCCTCAAGCTAAAGGCTAACGGCTAAAAGCTTAAGGCTGTAAAAGCCCCTAACTACCAACTCCCGTCTCTTGACTATTGACTCTTTTATAAAAAAACAACCAGTACAGTACAGGCAATACAAATAGGGTAAGGATCATAGAGAAGGTAAGCCCAAAGCATATCACCGTACCCAATGGTCCCCACAATGGCGACCCGCTCAAGATCATAGGCACTACCCCAATGGCCGCCGCCGCTGAAGTCAAAAAGATGGGGCGCATCCGTCGCTTGCCCGCCGAGAGTGCTGCTTCTTTGATAGTCAAATCACCCTTGGCAAATAACTCTTCGGCGTATTCTACCAGTATAATCCCGTTTCTTACCACAATCCCCATCAAACTAATGAGCCCCATAAAGGCAGTAAACCCAAATGGATAACCAGTGAGTTGCAGGCCCAACGTAGCTCCAAAAATACTTAAGGGCATGGTAGACATAATCAAGGTGGCAAGCTTCACCCGTTTGAATTGAAACAACAAAATCAAAAAGATAGCCACCACACTGGTAAGCATCGAAAGCCCCATCGGGATGTAGTTTTCCCAAGAACTTTCATACTCGCCCCCGTGGGCAATTTGTACCCCTTCGGGCAAAGCAAGCGCCTCCAGTTGAGGTTTTAGTTTTTTAAATACATCAGAGGGAATGGTACCAAACGCTACATCGGCACGCACCGTCAGGGTTTTTACCCCATTGCGTCTGATAATTTGCCCTTCAGTCCATTCAGGCTTTAGTTCGGTTACCGCACGAATGGGCATCGAAGCAAAAGTCATGGGCGAGGTAATATATTGATCTCCAATATCTTTCACCTCGTCGCGGCGGTCTTTGTCCTGAATAAGCACCACCTGCACTGGGTAGTCACCCTCCCAAAGAGTTACGACAGGCAAACCTTGCATGCCTATGGCAAGCGAGGTAGACAACATCGTTTTGCTTAAGCCCAATCGGTTGGCGCGTTCGCGCAATAAATTGACTTCTACTGCTTGGCGGGCTTCGGCAAAATCATCGCGCACCCAAGTTACCTTAGGAGTTTGTTTGAGCAAGCTACTCACCTTGGCGGCGGTTTGCTTGAGCAAGGGAATGCTATCGCCCGAAATACGTACCTCGATGGGTGCCTTGGCTGCCGACATATTCAACTGTTTCCACTTGATGTGGGCATCGGGAAAATAACCTTCATATTTTTTCGAGTATTCTTTGATCAACTCCTCGGTGGCTTGGCTAGAGGTGGTATTGACCAACAACTGGGCGTAGTTATAGACGGAATGTGCTC
>NZ_AAWS01000048.1 GCF_000169175.1 Microscilla marina ATCC 23134 | reverse complement strand
GTATGCATGACCGAGCAATATTGTGTTACATATAGCCCAATGCCAGAACCACATACCATAGGTCTAAAGTTTCCACTTACCAAGTCTGTATTGATTTTGGGCATAGGCATTTTGGTTGATATAATTGAAAAAGCTTGAGCAGCTATTTTAACATTATTTATATGGGCTTCAAACTCCTCCACAGAGTATTCATCCATGGGGCGAGGCAATAATGGTTGCAAACATTGTTCATAAGCATTACGCCAAGTAAGTTGATTAAAACCATACCCCCTAAAACGATAGAAATCACACTTTAGGGCTGCCTTTTTTATATCTTCAGGGGCGTGTTTAGGGTAAATAGTTCCATTCCATAAGCTTCTTTGCTCTTCAGTATTGATAATGCCCCATTCCATGAGTTGGTCGCCTGCTTTGTGGTTAGGTGGCGTATTGTAGCTGTATTTGACTCCTCCACCTGGCATCACAGTATTGAACATATACTGGGGGCCTCCCATCTCACGAATAGGCTTACATGTGCCTCCAGTTTCATTGTATATGATTGCCATATGCCCACAAAACTCATTCAAGGTTATTTCGCTTTTACCAGTGAGGTTTGGTAGATTTTCCATAAGTACACCAAAGCCTTCTCCAGATATAAAGTGAGGGAAAAACTGTGGATATGTAAGTCGAAAGTCTTGGTTAAACCAATCAGCGAAATTTTTATCGTTTATTGAGAAGTTTCCATTGATTTTCATTGTCCATAAAAAGGTTAATTGTTGTAGAGATCATTACTAATATTAGCTATGTAGTTTTACTTTACCGACCTTTCTACCCCAAAAACCACCTCCAGTTCACAACTGGTTCCCAATGAATTTCAATTCAACAGGATACAACCTTAGGAAATGGCAATGTTTTTTGAGCGACAAGGTAGCTGATATAACAACAACTACACACCCAGGCAAAAAGATAGTAGGGTGGAATAGTTCACAGCTAAAAAACCCTACAACCTTTTGAGGTATGTAGGGTGGTTTTCATAATAGTTTTTGATATTCAAAAATCAGTAAACTGTTTTCTCAATAGTAAGGCAATTACTCTTTATATAGAAAGGTTTGGTAAAGACAATAAAACACCCCACCAAGAACAAAAAGTAGACATAAAACTTTGGGCTTGATATACTCGTTTTGCCCTTTCAACAATAAGTTCTTTCCCAGAAAATAACAGGGCCATTGTTGGTCACATTATTACCTGTTGCCTGTCCATTTTCTATCCTAAAACTTGCAGGCTTTCACTCCTAACATATAGTAAATTGCCCTCTGCCTCCATTCATTCTTTTTGTAGCAGGCTTGACAATCTGTAGAGGCTTGAATCCATAAATTTATTTATTATGAAAAAACTATTTATTAGGCTGGTCTTTCCTATTCTTGAGGGAATTCTGATGAAGAAAGTAGAAAATGAGGTGCTAAGAACAAATGTCTATGCTATTCTGGAGCGCATGCAGGAATTGGCTGAAATATTTTTGGATGATGAAGCCAACAATGAAAAACAGATAGAAACCTGGCTGGAAGAGTGTGCACCAGACCTTGCAAAGGTGAGCATAGGCTCCTTAAAAGGCTTGGCTTCCAGAAAGGTAGATAATCCTACTTATGAGCTTATGGAACCCCTAATGGATACTATGCCTGACATGGCAGATGTATTGACTGATGATGAGGGCGATAACACTTATCAAGTAAAAAAATTGCTTGCAGATAAAGTCGTTGCATTGACCGACACAGGAATAGATGTTTTGATAGAACAGATAAAAAATAAGGTTGCTCCTGATTCATACAATTTAATATTGCCCCTTTTGAGGTTGATACCCAAGACGGTGGCACTGCTAACTGATGAAAATGAAGATAACACCATCCAGATGGAAAACTTTCTTTTAGAAAGTGCCCCCAATATCACAAAAATACTTACAGAATTTTTGTCAGTAGTGATAAGCAAGAAAGTACAAGATGAAAGCCATGCAACACTCCTTTTGGCTATTCTTACAATTTTACACAGGATAGTTGAAATTTACACAGACAACAATGATGACGACGCTCAACAATTTCAGAATTTGCTACAAAAAAAAGAAGCGCGAAATATCATTGAAAGTTTAATTGGCTTATTTATTTAAAGACAGGTAGCAACATTTCATTTTGTATATTTTTTTCATTTAAGTTACTGATAATAAGCATGCGAAAATCAAGTTTACACAGATTTTGAAATGTTATTAGGTAGGTATTTGATCATAACTAAGCATGAACCAATTTGGGTATCTTACACACACTTGTAACCATTATTAAATATAATGGCATCCAAGAGCTCACTACTTGTGCTTAAGCTTTATGACCTAGTGCACGCTGAGAGCTTGTTTAAACTTTTGAATAATCAAGGGTTTTGTTTTAAAGAATGTGAAGGGTGGTCTGTTTATCCCTATAGCACCCACCTATTCCAGAAGCACACTCAAGGCACTTGTTTTTGTATGGAACCAGGGGCTCAAACGCTCATATATTACTTTAGGCAAATGTCGCCTACTTATTTTTCCCACTGTTTTTGATCATCAAATAATAGCCAAATGAATTATTCTGAAAACTTTACCCATCTGCTGGCTTCTCCTTATAGGGAAAATGTGATGCTTGCGCTGGAAATGATTAAAGGGATAAAGCACCACGACTATACCCAGTTTTTACAAGATTACCTGACATTACACCGTTTCTTTTTTGACTGCACGCTTAGGCAACTTGAACCCAATCATATACTAAACCTCAATCAACCCAAACTCAATCTAAGCTACCGGAAATTAGGCTATATTCCTTCGCAAATTGGCCGCCTAACCAACCTCAAAGAGCTTGATATGGATGGAAACGAGCTCTTTGCTTTGCCAAAAGAACTAGGGTTTTGTAATGCATTACATAAGTTATGGCTCAACAGGAATGCGCTGACAGTTTTGCCTCAGGAAATAAGCTTGTTGAGAAAGCTAGAAGTATTGTGGTTATGGCACAACGCGTTTGAATCTCTACCAAAAGAACTCTGCTACTTGCCCAACCTAAAGAAGTTGAGTCTAGGATACAATGTCATTACCCAAATTCCGACAGAAGTCTGCCTGCTTCAAAACATAGAAATGCTGTCTCTGCCACGTAACCAAATCACTTGTTTGCCCAAGGAAATTTCAAAACTAAATAAATTGAAGCACCTGGATTTAAGGGGGAACTCTATATCTGACAAGGAAAAAAGAAGAGTTATGGAATGGTTGCCACAATGCAACATACTTTTTTAGAATGCTCTATACACCTATCTTGGGTGTTTGCCCCTCCTGTATTTAAAGATGCTGCTCTTTGCAGAAAAAGGTGAAAGTAGACCTCAAATGAAGCATATTCAAAAAGTAAAGATGATGACGCCTCTTTCAAACTATGAAGAATTTTCCAACTAACAACGAAAAAAAACCTTCCCTACACACCAAAGCAGGCTTGAATTTATTTTAGCCCAACAAATACATCACTACTTTTAAAGTAGACATTTACCAAAACACAAACTATGAAGAATTTTCCAACTGAAAGCAGAAAACGGCCTTTACTATCTACCAAAGTAAGTTTGGATTTACATTTAGCCCAACAAATACTCAGCATTTCATCACTACTTTTAAGGTGGACATTTGCCAAAACACAAACTATGAAGAATTTTCCAACTGAAAGCAGAAAACAGCCTTTACTATCTACCAAAGTGGGCTTAGGTTTACATTTAGCCAACAAATGCCCAACTTTTCATCACCGCTTTTAAAGTAGACACACGCCAAAACATAAATTATGAAGAATTTTCCAACTGAAAGCAGAAAACAGCCTTTATTACACACAGGAATAGGCATGAGTTTATTTTAGCCCAACAAACGCCACAAATACATAGCATTTCACAACTACTTCTAAAGTA
This sequence comes from Microscilla marina ATCC 23134, assembly GCF_000169175.1. Taxonomy (NCBI): domain Bacteria; kingdom Pseudomonadati; phylum Bacteroidota; class Cytophagia; order Cytophagales; family Microscillaceae; genus Microscilla; species Microscilla marina. The sequence continues at coordinate 65,206 of NZ_AAWS01000048.1, read as the reverse complement.
GACATTCACCTAAAACACAATCTACAACTAAATATTACAAAAACCTGATAATCAAATAGCTATGCGCAAATATTAAAGTAAACATTCAACCCAAAAGATAAACTATGAAGAATTTTCCAATTATGCATATCATTACTGACAACCAAATAGTTATAAATGGCTATTAAAGCATACATTCAAGCACAGGCTATGAAGAACGTTCTATTTGAACCTTCTTTTCTTGACATGCTGACCAAACAATAGCAGATAAATACAGTATTTTTAAATCATCTTTAGCGAGACAAGCCCAAGCACACCCACAAATCAAACTATGAAGGATTTTCTATTTTCCAACCAAAAAAGTGACCCACATACACAAATAGCCCACTACCGATTCGGTTGTGGGCTATTTATAGAAAATATTTCATAGTTTTTAAATCTCCAAAAACGGGTAGCTTCTCTTAAGTATGGTGATGGTATATCCTCCTATGTTTCCTTTGATTTGTTTGTTAGTGCGTGCCAGCTGTATTTGATACAACAACATATTAATCATCTCGGTATCAATGCCATCTACTACAACTTTGGCTTGATGAATACTTAGGCTACACTCTTCTACCAAGCGGATAAAAACAGGGTTTTGCTGATATTCTTTCAGAAATTTAGGCGAGTCAACTGAAATAATGTTGAATTTATACCCTACTACTTTTCTCCCGCTTTTTTTCTCCTCTATCTCAAAACGTAGTTCAGTTACATCTTCTATCTCTTCTTTGGCTTTGCCCAAAATATGCTTTTTGAGGCTTCCTGCAGTATATTTCTTCACTTCAATCTGTCCATCTTCACCCACTTTACTAGCAAAAATATTGAGTAATTCGTCGATAGAGGCATAGTACCAGCCAGTGTCCTGAAAAGCACACAAAATCATATACAACCGTTTGGAGTGCCTCCCTTTAAGCTGCAACAAATTTTTTAGCTGAAATTTGTTGTAATGCTTTTTTAAATTAATGTAAAACTGTCGCACATCAGGCGAAATGGTGGTTCTTATTTCTTGCTTGTTTTTGGGCTTTTTGATAGCACCAATCAGGTTTTCAACAATAAACTCGTATTCTTTGCCATCAGTAACGCTTACTACATCTTTTAGTACGATGGTCTGCTTTTTTAATTTTTCACAAACTTTCAGCAGGGTACCTTTCTTTTGGGTACGACCTGTCAATAGTTCCAAATCCTTCAGATTAATCACATACTCTTTTAGGTCGTCATCGTCTTGTCTGATTTGCGATACCAACAAATAAAAGATGTTAATTTCCATCTCGCTTAGTAAAAACTTGTTTGACAGGGTCACCCTGGCATCTTGGGTAATGGAGCTCTTGTACTTTTCTAATAATTCCATATTATTCACTTATGATGGAAAATTCTTCACAATAACTATTAAAATTGCATTGGTGGTCAATTAAGTAAGGAAAATTCTTCATAATTAAGTGGCTATCCAACTAAATTACTACAAAGCCATATTATTATTCATATAAAACACTTTAAATAAGCAATAAACTATGAAGAATTTTCCATATCTGGAACAGGTTTTAAAGTTATCCACATTACTTTAGCGAAAATTCTTCATAGTTTATGGAAAATTCTTCATCCACTCAGATGGAAAATTTTTCATTTTTTGGGCATTTATACCTTATAAGGGTTAACTAGAGATTGTTAACTGTAGTTCATGTTTCGAATTAATTCAAACTAGAGTTAACCCAATCTTTAGTTTCGAAAAATTTCGTGATTTTTTTAATTTTTTATTTTATCTAAAAAGATACGCTCAATCAAAAGAGATTGAGGGTTAAATTAATGAAAATTTTCGTGGCGCGAAAAAAAGCCGTCCTAAAGCAAACAAATACTAGTTTAAAAAGTACATAAGCGGCTATAAATTGAACGATCTCAGTTAAGTTAAGTACTTGTATGCCAAAAATAAAAAAATCGTGTGAATGGGCTTATTTGCATAAAAACAAATCATACATCTTTAATGCGGTTACTTTCATAACCAATGGCTTGATATAATACGCCAAAATATTGCCCTTAAAATGCCTCTCCTGTTACCACAGATATTGGTTGTAAATTTAATATTTAAAACCTTGATATACAAGTAATTAGCTGCATATTTATTGTTTTTTTTTCGGCACCTGTGCCCCCTTTTTTGTACAGGGCTCCCTTTGGCCAAAGCTTTATAAATAGGATATTGATTCAGTGAGGTTTTAGAGATGTGTACCTACTTTGCCATGTGGTTTCTTTGAAATTTCCGATCAATAGCCTTACCTGAAATAGGTAATTTTCATTTTTTATTGAAAATTTTGAAAGTAGTTATTTGACAGCATTTAAATTTGCTTCGATTTGCCTCGAAAAACCCTAAAAAATGATGATTTTTGGGAGGTGCTTAAGCAGAAAAGCCTTGAGTTTAGATAAACTCAAGGAACCGTAGTCAATTGCTCAACCATACATTAATGGCTATTCAAGCCTGAGCAGCATATATTGTAGTTTTACCCCCTCTCCTATTGTTTGATGGATTGCCTGACGTATAAATTGTACATACGTGTTACTTTCTAATTGTTCATACAAGTATTTTGATGGAACCAGAAAGGTCAAGGTATTGGTTTGAGTGTCAAATCCGCCAAAGTGTATTTGGTTTAAGACATATTTAGGGATGCTTTTCTCTTTTCTTTGGCGAGCCTGTACACGAAGAAAAACCTTAAGTTTATCCCACTTTTGTCTGATTGACTCAGTTACTTGGTTTAGGGCGCGAATTTCTGTGTTTTTTATTTTTCCCAGCGTGTTTGTTTTGTGTGAGGCGTTTTTTTGTTCCTGTTGTTTTATTTTGTTAAGGTGCCACAGCTCCCAGGTTTCCTGAAAAAATGAAATCAGTTCGTTGCCGTTTTTGAATATTTTTTGAAAAAATGAATCAAGACAAGCTTCATCAAAAGGCATTTTTCCATGAAGGGCTTCAGCTTCGATGAGGCAGTAGTACTTAAACTCGGTCTGAATATGTTGCAAGTGTTTTGGGCGATGTTGGTGTTTGGTTAGTTTTTGATAAACTTCATGAAGATCAACATTGCTGACATCAGTCCTGTGCTGGTGAACTGCAACGAGTTTGTGTGCCATCTTAGTAGCAAGTTGCTTCCATTCGTCCTGAAATGCCTCACCAGTTTTTGAATATTCAGGAACCGCTTTTTGAGATGTTTCGTTCTTGGTTTTTTTACATTTATAGGCGATGTATTCAGCAATGCTAAGCTTAGTTCTGGTGTTTTGCTTGCGCCCTTCTTGCTGGGTGGTTACCCAACAGGTAAAACTTGAAAAAATGGGGTTCGCCCAATTTACCCGATAGTGAAAGAGCCCATACCCTTTTCTGAAATTGCCAGTGACTATATTTTTAAGTTGCCATTGTGCTTCTGTTGGTGGAGCTGCTCTTTTTACTTTGAGAATTCCCCTCTGAGTAAGCATTCTTACCACTCTGTCTTGTTCATCGGGAGTGAGGTGGGTGTGCGCTTGAATTTCCTTTTTTGTTTCAAGCCAGGTACATTGGGTTTCTGGGGTATTGCCCCAACCAAAGCCCGCTCGAAAAAGCAGGTAGTTTAGAAAAGCCGATACCTTGTGGTCGCCAAACACACGGGCAAAATCGACAAAAACAATCCCAGGATCATAGTTGATTTTGCCTGCTACAGAAAAAGGTAATGTGTATTTTGCCTGGTTCATGGCATATTTACAAATAGCATAAAAAAGTGCTATTTTCAGGTAATAACAAAACGATACAAAGCAAGTAAGGAGCTAAAAGCCTTGCTTTGATTGATTTTGATTAACTATACTTGAAAAAAGCCTGGGTGCGAACAATTATTTACCTCTATTTTTGGGTAGGCACATCAGCACTATGTTAGATAAAAAACCTAATCAATGAACTTTAAACATACGTTTAGGTATGGTTTGTTGTTGTGCTTTATTTTATGCTATAAATATTTTGTTAAAAGTACAACCATTGTTTATATAGAAACACTTAAAATCTTTGAGTTTTGTGGTGGACAACAAACGATTGGTGATGGTGTTGGTTGTCAAACCATTCACGATAAAAGCATTGGGTTTGACTATTTCTAAAAATAGCTTATTTCTTACATCTGGTAGCAAACATAAACAAAAAAAAGACAATCGCACAAAAAGCGATTTATTTTTTTTCCTTTTCCGAGCCTGCCAAGTCTATAAGCATTTTGCTTACTTTTCCGTTGATATTGATGTCAAACTTATATTTTAGTAAAATCTCCTCCTTCTTTTTCTCCCCCACTGGCTTATTTTTCTTGTATTTATAGATTACATCAGGCAAGCCTTTTTCTATTTGTGCCCCCTTTATTTTTACTTTGCCTGGGTAATATTCATGTACAAAGTAGTGGAAAGCCTGGCTCACATTGCTAAATACCACCAGCCCTTTTTCTTCTTGCTCTTGCAACAAGTCAGCATAGGCTTGGTGAATGGCTCCTTCTCTTTGTTGTTCGGTTAGATCATCAATTGATCCGTATTTTTGAATAATTTTCCGGGTAACTTCTTGCATTAGGTGGGTAAACTCCTGTTTTTCTTCTTGAGCCATCATAAATGTAAGGTTAGCTTGCTTTTTGGGTGGGGTGGTTGACTTATGAGGCGTACTTGTCTTGCTCTTTTTTGTTTCTAAGTGTTTTTCTCTCATTATCATAAAACCCATTGGTGGCATATTGAGTGCAATAATAACAAAAAACCAGATTTTGTGAGGGCTTTGTGAAGAGAAAGTAATTTTTACGAAGGTGAATTGTTTGCCAATATGGTCGAAAAAAAGCCCCAAGCACCAACTGGTGCTTGGGGTTGTCAGTATTTTTGCTCTTGTGAGGTGGTTTATAGAATCAACATTTTGTCATCAATCAAGCCTTGTACAATCATTTTACTTTTGATTTTAGCTACTGTTTTGTCAGTCACTTTTCCTTCCAACACCTCTTTGGCAAGGTAACGGTTGGAGGCTTTTTTGGGAGTGCCTTCTTCTTTTCTCTTTCTGTAAAAGTCTTTGAGAATGACGATCTGTTCTGCATATTTTTCCAAAAATGCGTGGGTGCTCTCCTTTTCTCTGACGGGCAACGAAGAGGCAGCGTGTGGTTTTGTCTTGGTAGCCACCTGTGTTTCATTGGTTTTTGTCGAGGCAGAGGCAAACCTGGTCGTGTGTTGTTTTTTGCTACCTTGTTTAGACGCAGTCGGTCTTAAACTAATGCCTCCAAAAGCCTCCTGTTCTTTTCTTGCTTGTTCTTTAGTCGACTTTTGTTTAGCCATGGGGGCTGGAGTTTCGTGATGCATAAAGTAAGCTTCTATGCCCTTGGCTACTGCCTGAGTGATGACCTCCCCTTCGATGGCTGGAGCTGCAGAGGGTTGGGTCAACCCTTGGGTGTGTGGTGGGTTGCCTGCTACATTGCCAACGTAAGGAGCCGAAGCCACTTGTGTAGTTTCAACCCCATAAGAGGGTTTGCCTTTCTCCCTGTCCCAAAAAGCTCTTGAGATCATCAGTTTTATTTCATCCTCATAATCTACCACTTTAGGATCTCTCAACAGGCGATCCATTAGTTTTCTTTCCTTGTTGGTTTTGTATGGAAAGTGGATTAAAAACCACAAACACAACAACAACAGGAATTCATTGATGCCACTTATAAAAACCAAAAACAGGGTATTGGTTTTGGTCTTTTCTTCGGCTTTGTTAGTTGCTTTAGAGTTTTTTGCTGCTGCCACCTGAAGCTTATGTCCTTTATTTTCTTTTACTCCGTCTATTGCCTTGATCCTTGCATCTTCCAGTTTGCTTATTTGTTTATTATAGCGACCAATGTCCCTTCTTCTGGTAAGGTGGTCTTGGCTCAACACATACGAAAATTTACCTTTAAAGTAGTTTGCTTGATTGTTTCTGTCGTTTTTTATGCTTTTTTCCAGTTTGCTTATTTGGTTTTTTTTATCACGAATCAACTGCTCATAATAGTTGCTGGTAGAGTCTCGTTTAAAATCGTAGTTGCTTTCCAGTTTGTTTTGGTCAATGAGTGTAGGCTTTACTGCATTTTCGTTGTTGTTATATTCTTCTACCCCTTTGACAGAAATAAAAATAGAAAGAGTAACAAAAAACATGTTCAATAGAATAAACAACCAGTTCCAGGCATTGCTTAGGTATTTTTTTGTGCCGTGTTGGTAAAACTTTTTGAGGTTGCTGGGAAACAAAAGGTGTTTTACCACCTCTATGCCCCCAAGCACAAACACAGCAAATACCGCAGCAGCAGCTTGAGGCATGATGGCGTTGAGCCCTGTAAAGATTAGGTAAAACCCTGCAATGGCACTGATAAGAGAGAATACAAACCTTACCCAATTTGAAAACCGATAGACTGAATAATACTCTTCATAGTAGGTTTTTTGGGCAAAGTCTTCTTGAAATTTCTCCTCGTCTCGACGTTGACGGTCTTTTTTTGCCAACACATCTAATATTGGTTCTCCGTCCTGCACTTTTTGATGATTGACCATGGCGAATAAATGATTTAAAACGGTTTAGCGAACAAGCTTTGTTCGATTTATGGAACAAAAAACTGAATAATAGCTGTATATTTGAGTAAAACACAGCTTGTGAAGGCAATTATACGGAATAACAGAATAAATAAAAAGAAAAATTCGAAATTATGAACAAAGAAGGTTCGGGAAATGGAACAGGAAAGCAAAAAAAGACGCCAAATATGACGGGCGCTCTAAATTTTCTTGGCGAAAGGTACCATGAGTTATTGTCAGCAGTAAAAGCCAGCATGAAAGAAAAGAAAATTACTTATGATGACATTGCAGAAAAGTTGGGCATACCTAAAAGTACACTTTCTGGAATGATGAACGGCACAAAGCCAAATGCAGTAAATCTTTTGGCGGTATCGGTGCTTTTGGAGGTAGATTTTAATAGAATTCTTTACCCTGATAAAACTTTTGACTCTACCCTTACCCCTCCTGATATGGCAGAGGCTATGCGTGACATGGTCAACGAACTAAGTGCCATGAAAGACCAGTTGAACAATAACACACAAGCACTTAAGCATCTGTATGCCCAGCAAAACGGGTTAGGAACATCAGACGAGCCTTCAGCGATCTACAATCTTAAGCCAAAAAATGATGCGAGGGATGGTACTAAAAATGACCCCAAGAATGACCCCAAGAATGAATAAATAATACAAGTTCTTCAATGGTTATTGACTTAGTAATGGTTGAAAAATAAAGTATCCATTTGGAGATAGAGATTTGCTACTGAGGCGAGATGGCAACATCCTGTGGGTGTTGAGCCAGCTTGCGCGACGGTTGCGCTCGTAGCAGTGCTACGGGCAATAAAAACTCACAGTCCCGGCGAACTGCCGGGGTAACGAAGCATCAAGAGTAAAGGTCATTTCCTAAATCGAAAGGTCATTTTTTGTCCATTACTTAGGCGCAGGTACCCCCGTTGAAGTCAATGACCACCCCACTCTGGGCGGTAGCAATTCATTTTTCCGCACTTTTGTTCCAAACATCGAACTTATTTTTCAGTCATGAACATTCTGCACTCCCGTGCTTGCTCATTCATTTTTCCGCACCCTTGTTCCAGGTACTGAACTTATTTTCAGGTCTGAACATTCTGCACTTGCTCATTCATTTTTCCGCATCCTTGTTCCAAACATCGAACTTGTACTTGTCAATCTACCATCTTTATGGTGGTTTTGCCCCTTCCCTTCTGCTATAGTTTTAAAAAACCAACTTTTATAGCCAGTTAATTATGTGAAAACGTGGCCTTTTTGCCCCTACCTTGCCGATCACATGATCCATTGTTTTTAAGAATAAGTACACCAGTTGTATACAGGTTTAATTGAATACATAAACTTAAACAAAAATGGTTTTGAGGATGGATTTTGACTAACTGTCTGAATACCAACATTAATCAACCGAAGCTACAGCTTTGCTGTGCTGAGCTCAGCTTCAGCTAATCCTGTAAATCCTAAAACCGAGTCTATTTATAAATCCCGATTCATCGGGGCAGCTTGCTGTGACGAGCTCACCGCAGGTAATCACTTTAATCCTAGTATAAACATAGCAACCTTGGGTGTAAAAACGTAGAGTTTACAGCGAAATCGATTTTTGTTGAAAGTAGTTTGCTGTAATGTCATGCCCAAGCTCTTCTTGTATCTATCATGAACTTTTTAGGTGAGTTTTGCTTCCTTCTTGTGGTGGTTGAGTTGGGTGTTGTCATGGTTACTTGCCCTTTTATTACTTCCTGATGCTTTGCCAATATGTATGTGATCATTGGCGATATTTTAATCTTTTGTTCGTGATTTGGAACACATCTCAATGATCATAAATTCTGTTATTCGGAACAGCTTATTCGTTATACTGAACAAGTATATAGTGTTTGAGTATGCGATACTTCGAACTACTTGTTCGGGGTATGGAACAAATGCCTGAATTCCGAGTTCCGCATTTATCCATTATCCGAACTTTACTAAAGTTCATTATTCGGAACTCGCTTGAACATAAAAAGCTATTTGAATGAGTTTAAACATAAATTACGCATTCGGAAGCGCGGAAATTAGGGCTACATTCCGCGTTTTAGGTGGTGCAATATTCGGACTTTTGGGTTGCATATATTCCGTATTCGTTAGTTCGTAAAAACGACATAGGCTTTGTAATTCCGAGCCTGTGGTCTGAAAAAATATCCATTATTGCGAACAGAGAGGTTCGTAAATGCGGAATTTTGGTCAATATTCCGTAGATGATGCGGTTCGTAAATTCGAAATTCATCAATGCGGAATTCGGGACATTGGTTCGTAAATACAGAACAAGCAGGGAAGTTGAACACAGAGGGCAAGCCCAACACTCGATGAAAAGCATAGGAGCAAGGCAATATTTTTTTTGGGTAAGAAGCTACCAATTGGAATGGGTACCCTGAAGGGGGTAAGAGAGTAGGTGAACTAATAAATGGGTGATAGAGTAATAGATTTTATGTAGTCATCAACGCATGTGTGAGAGCAGGAGGGGTGTAATTTTGCTTATTTAAATGATCATGCCAATTTTATGTCTTTGTTGTGAAATATAATTTTTAGGGTGTTTTGGAAATTTAAGTATTTTGTAATGAGTTATTTGTGTAATATTAAATTGTATTTAAAGTATATTTTCAGTAAAATTTTAGAATAAGGGTACAAAAAGCAGGTTTGGAGCAGGTGATTTATTGTAGTGGAATATGGTTTTTAAGGCAGTTTTGGGGACAGGTTATCTTACCATCTATAGAGGAAATATAAATAGTAAATGATAACTTTGATGCTATATTTGAAGTGAACCATAAAATAAGCGCAATAATGGCAAAAACAAGAATCATAGCAGCGGTAAACAATAAGGGTGGAGTTGGAAAAACCACTACTACGCTGAACCTTGGCAAAGCGCTTTCTTTGCAGAAAAGAAAGGTATTGATTGTAGATTTTGACCCACAGGCAAATTTGTCTAATTGGGTGCCTGATGAGCAAAGGAAAGCCATTCATGACATATCACATGCTTTGTCGGGGCAAAAACAAGAGATTCCTATTGCAACCATTAGTAAGAACTTTGATATCATACCAGCATCACGCAACTTATTAAATATTGAGGCTGAACTGTCGTCAGATAAAAATGTGAATGGGTATTTTAGGCTGGATGAAGTATTAAAAAATGTATATGATGATTACGACTATGTACTCATTGATTGCCGCCCAAACCTAGGGATACTGACTTTGAATGCTATGATGGCAGCCACTGATTTGCTCATTATTGTGAGTTCTACTGAGTTGGCAAGTCATGCTATAGATAACGTGATTGACCTGAAAAACGAGGTAAGTGAAAGGCTAAACCCTCAACTACAGGTGTTGGGCATGCTCGTGACAATGTATGATGGCAGAAAGACGATCAACAAGCTGAAGTTGGAGGAGCTGCAAGAAACTTACGAAGATTTTGTCTTAAAGTCTATTATTCGAAACCGAGTCGTTTTTGATGAATCGTCTTATGCCCAGCAAGATGTATTTGAATATGATAAAAATTCGGATGGTGCCAAAGACTATGCAAAACTAGCCAAGGAAATTTTAAAGAAATAACGATGGGGAAACTAGACAAACTAAAAAAAATTAAGCCTGGTGGTGTGGCTGACGATGCTTTCTCACAGGTTGAAAAAGCCAAGTCTAAATTTAAAACCACTGACGATTATATCAAGAGTAAAATTGAAGTCCATCCTGACTTTAGAGATTGGATTCACCCCCTTTCTGACGAAGAATATAAACAACTACAGGAGAATATAATTGAGGAAGGTTGCCGGGAACCATTGGTGGTTTGGCAGGTACCAAATGCTGAAACTTATTACATAATAGATGGGCACAACCGCCACAGGGTTTGTACAAGCAATAATGTACATTACAATATTGTAGTCAAAGAGTTTGTTGATGCTGCCGAAGCCAAGGAGTGGATGCTCTTGAATCAGCTGGGAAGAAGAAACCTTACCAAAGAACAAGCTGCCTACTATAGGGGGCTTATCTACAACCAGCGAAAGTCGGACCCAAAAAAGAACCTGAAGCGAGGCAACTCCCCGAAGTCTCAAAATGATACTTCGGGAAATATAGCCGAAGAACTGTCAAAACAGTACAATACCAGCCGGGCGGGCATTTTGCGTGATGGCAAGTTTGCCGAGGGGCTAGACAAGGTAGGCTCGGTAGATCCAGTGTTTAAACGCCAAGTGCTGAGCGGCAAGGCAAAAGTAAAAAAGGCGACTGTAGAGAAGTTAGCCAAGACAGAAACAAACAAAATAAAAGAAGAAGTTAATAAAATAAAGGAAGCCAAACCTACCCCAAAAGCCACCACCTCATCGCTTAAAAAGGCAGCACCAAAAGAGGCAATCAATGTAGCCAATGTGCCTCAGTTTCTTCAGGAAACAGTAAACACTCACCGCAAGGTAGTGAAAGCCAACAAACAAGACGAACAGTACTTCAAATCGTTGGGAGCGTTAGAGCTGTGTGAGCAATTGCTTGCCAAAGTTGACTGGAAATAAAAAGCATTTGAGTTAACAACCCCCGAAGTCTCAAAATGATACTTCGGGGGTTTTGCTTTAGGGAGCAGGGCTGTTGAGTTGTTTCATCTTTTTTGCTAAACTCCAAACACCTTCGGGTATGATATCAAACCATTAGGTGCCTATAGATGAAAATACATTCTTAAATCTTTTTTTGGGTAAGGTTTTAAATTTAGAGTATGTTTAACTTCGCAGGATTTGGAGGCAATCCTCCTGTGGTTAAGGTGGTATTTTGGGGCTAAAAATGATGGGTTTTTTAAATCACTTTTTTTGCCCCAAATATAATAGAGCGTAAACGAGTACTTTTGCACCGTTGGAAATAAACAAGAAAACTGATTTTTAAATATACTTTTATTTCAATGATTTTTAACTCCGATTATTACTGGCTAGGCGGGGGCTTGATTGTCATTATTTCGCAAGCTTTCATTGTCAACCATTGGTCTAATGCAAAATATTGGACAATATTGAACGCGATTTTTCTTATAGCAACCATTATCTCCTACGCAACCTTTAGTTTTAAAAACAAAGTGAGCAAAGAGAGGGTGCAGATGCTCAGGGGCTCAACGAACATAAGCCAAAAAGTGATTACTGAAAAAGATATCTCAAGCCTGCCTGCAGTTGTTCAAAAATGGTTGGTGAACGTTGGAGTCATTGGCAAAAAACCTGTAACCAGTGTGCGTTTAACTCAAGACCTACAACTAAAAATGACCCCAGAGCAAAGCGAGTGGAACAATGGAGTGGCAGAACAATACATTACTGTTCAACCACCTGCATTTAACTGGAGCATCAAGACTCGAATGGGCGTTATGGGTGTAGTTGGACGAGATAAATTTGAGAATGGTCAGGGTGAAATGATCATTAAATTGATGTCGCTTGTTTCGGTGGCAGATGCCAAGCAAAACGAAAAGGTTGACCAAGCTACTTTGCAAAGGTACTTGGCCGAAATTGTTTGGTATCCAACGGCGTCTTTAAGCCCTTATATTGTTTGGGAGCAAATAGGTGACAATGCTGCTAAAGCCACCATGAGCGTTCATAAAACAAAAGGTACAGGGGTATTTTATTTCGATGACCACGGGAACTTCCTTAAGTTTACAGCACCACGATACAAAGACTTGAAAGACAAAGAGCCGAAGCTATGGACTGTTGCTGCTATAAAAACAGAAGAGCGAAATGGAGTGAAGATACCTGTGGAGCTAAAGGCTGACTGGGAGCTAGACAATGGAAATTGGACTTGGTTGAAATTAAAGATCAAGGACATAGACTACAATGTAAAGGAAACGCCAACAGTGGGCAATATGTATGCAAAATAATTGATTGTATTGAACCCTTCGACCAAGGCTAAGGGAAGCGAAAAAAATAACTTCCTTGACTTCTATTTTTGGCATACGGAATTAGGGTTGTGCGAAGTTTTTAAAATTATTGATATACAAACATTTATGCATAAATCAAGAGGTTTATTGTAGGGGCAATCCCTTGCTGTAATGCAATGGAAGTTCGCGATTTATCGGAATGGTCGCCCTAGCGAAGGAGTGCATACGCCGGTGGAAAGAAAGGCGCTGTTGGTCAGACACGACGCAAATGAGTATACTGTTTCAAAGTACAAGTGTGTATGCCATTTTTTTAAGTTGGGTAATTAATTACTTTCTTATCCCTAAATTTGGCTAACATGGTCTTAGTCTGTTGTTGTATTTCTTTGCTTATAAGCAAGGGCATATGTTGCAAAGGGTCAATTCTATTATTTGCTTCAGGTTTTTGTGAAACTTTGCGACCGTTCATCCAAGCCTGTGAACAAAATTATATACTTAAGTTACGCAGTTTTCTGAAGGTCACCTGTTTCTATTGTTGAATGGCTATATTGTTGCGCAATGTGTAGCCCAACCATTGAGCAATAAAGCCATATAACCATCAAAATAAGTAGGTCTGCGTAACTTCAGTTATATAGTCTTTTTTACCCATCTGGAAGCTAACACACCAGTACTTCATCTTTATAACTTTGTAAGACTTCAATCAGAGTGGTATTTTGTTGATGCATCTTTGTATCTTTTGCAACATTATTGCAAAAGATGATTTTTTATTTACATTTGCAGCATTGTTGCATAAATGTAAATCCATCAAAGGAAAAATGAAACTTGTTAAGTTTACTCTTGTATTAATGTTCGCACTGCTTCACGTAGCTATAAGCTATGGGCAAAATTCAATCATCAAAGGTAGAGTCATAGATAAGACGAACGCTCCTATGGTAGGGGCCACTGTGGTCTACAATACAAATGCCCAAAATGTGGTTACTGTCACTGGTAACAGCGGCAACTTTTTTATCGAAGACCTAAAGGATACGAAAGGCATATTAAAAATTAGTTTTGTTGGTTATCAGACTTTGGAAGTGAACCTTTCTGATGGGCAACGCAATACAGAGGTGTTATTGCTCACCCTAATACAAAGCACCACAGAACTTAAAGGGGTAGAAATTGTAGGTAGGGTCAAAAAAAGCTACCATAGTGATTATTCGTTTTCGGCTACCAAGCTTCCTATTCAAAACAAAGAGTTGCCCCAGGCAATATCGTCTATTACCAAAGAACTCATCTCTGACCAACAAGCGTTTCATGTAGGAGATGCAGTAAAAGTAGCCAGTGGGGTAGTACCCTCTAGTTTTTATAACCAATACGCTATTCGAGGCATTAGTCAAAACGAAGAAGGACAAATTGTCAATGGATTGCGTACCCGCCAATTTTATTTCCTGCAACCTTTAACCGCCAATATTGAGCGTGTGGAGGTACTCAAAGGACCCGCTTCTATTACATTATCTAGTGTTGACCCAGGGGGAAGCATCAATATGGTGACCAAAAAGCCCTTACCCATTGACAGAAAAGAAGTCAGCATGGCAGCGGGTAGTTTTAGTACCATTCGGGGCACATTGGATTTTACTGGTCCCCTCAATGAAAGTAAAACACTGCTTTATCGCCTGAATGGTGCCATACAAGAAGCAAAGTCTTACCGTGATTTGATCAATAACAAATCTATCTTGATTTCACCTTCTATTAGTTATATTCCTAACGAGCGTACTGCAGTAAATGCCGAGATTATTTATAACAATATGCAAGGAAACCTTGATCGGGGACAACCCATTTTTGGGGCAGTGGCTGGAGTGACCAATTTGAACAGCACTCCCATTAGTTTAAACTTGGGTGCTCCTGGTGACTTTTTCCAGTCAAAGGAGTTGCTCATTATGGGATCTCTGTCACATCAGTTTACCAAAAACATCAAGATCAATGTTCAGTATATGAAGCAAACCTGGACCGAAGATTTGCAAGAGCACCGCACTATCAATGCCTTTGCCCCCGACATCAATGGAAACACCATTGCCAGTTTGGTAGGTATGCGCTTTGTACAGCGAAAGCAGTTTTGGAACATTGACAACGTAAATGCTTACTTTAATTTTGACTTTGACCTGGGACCTACCCGACACGTGTTGGTGGCAGGCTATGACTTACATAGTTGGCAAAAATTGCCTGGCGGAGGACAAAACTCTGCCCGTGGTTTTTTGTTGAACGATGGCAGTGTAACCCGTAGTTTTGACCCTGCCAATGCTGCCGACTATCAAACCATGGCCTATGGCGATGTTACCATTCCTCGCCCTAATGTACCCCATTTTGATCTTAGCAACCCATCGGCAACCATCCGCAATGTCAGCGATTATAACCTAAACTCGCGTTTTGCCATTCCTAATGCACTCACCACTACACATGCGGCGTATGTACAAGACTTTGTCAAGCTTGGCAAACTTTCTCTATTGCTAAGCCTAAGGGCTGAATGGTTTGAAGACATCACCAACCACAATACCAACAAGGCGGCTTCTTTTACCAATACAGTTTTGCTCCCTAGAGTGGGTGTAACTTACGAGATTTTCAAAAACATCAACGCTTATGCAGTGTACCTTGAGGGATATCAGCCGCAGTCCAATACTGTCACTTTGATGCCTAGCACGGGTAGTTTTTTCTGGGCTGATCAATCAGCCGCTCAATTTGAGCCATTGATTAGCGATTTGAAGGAGTTTGGGATCAAAGCAAGTTTTTTCGACAACAGCATTGTGGTAAACAGTGCCATTTATGAAATCAATCAAAAAAACATTCTCATCAGTGCCAATGATCCCAACAACCCCGATTTGCTGGTGCAGCGTGGAGCTGACCGAAGCCGAGGGTTTGAGATAGACATTACCGGGTTTATTACGCCCGACTGGCAGGTCAATGTATCTTATAGTTATATAGATGCCAGCATTGTAGAAGATGATGATGAAAACTTAATGGGGAAACGTAAGGAGAATACGCCTTTCAATAGTGGAAACCTATGGACAAGGTACAATTTCCCGCAATCATCTGCCCTAAAAGGCATAGGAATAGGTTTTGGTATGCAGCATCAGGGTAGCAAAATTCCTTGGTTTACCCGTGACTTTGAAGTGCCCGCTTTCACTATTTTTGATGCTGCGCTCTATTATGCGCCTGCCAAAGGCAATTTACAATTGGCGCTCAACCTGAGAAATTTAGCCAATGAAACTTATTGGTTGGGTGCTCAAACCTACACCCGTTTGTTTCCAGGAGCCCCCCGTAACTATATGCTCACGGCTACCTATATATTTTAACATCATCTCTTTTCAAAGCCAACGCATAGTCGTTGGCTTTCAACAGTTTTATAATCAAAATGCGCGCTCATCATATCAAAGTTTTTGCTCATCAGGTGCTTGTTACCAAACTCAAAACCAAGAGTGTGGTATACCTCCTCCTGATTTTTAATCTGCTGCTATTTGTCTCACTTTATACCGAGTTTAGGGTACGTACTCAAGACCATCACCACGTAGAGCAATACAGCAAAGAAGTACGCCAACGTTGGGAAAACAACCCCGATAAACACCCTCATCGAATGGCTCATTACGGCTATTTGGTTTTTAGACAAAAGTATCCCCTTGGCTTTTTTGATCCAGGCATTCACCACTTTCTTGGAAACGTGATTTTTTTAGAAGCTCATCAACAAAATACCATCAATTCCTCAGAAGCAAGTTATTCCAGTGGTTTGCTTCGTTTTGGGTATTTCTCGGCTTCTATGCTTTTACAAGTACTGGTTCCTCTGTTGATTTTCTTTTGGGGGTTCAACCTTGTATCGCAAGACCGTGAAAATGGCACCCTAAAAATTGTGTTTACTCAGGGAGCAGACTGGAGGGGGGTGTTGTGGGGCAAAACCCTGGGTTTATACCTGTTGGCTATGTTGGTATTTGTACCTGCCCTCATCTTTTCCTTGTTGCTGGTGTGGTTTCATGAGGCTTCCCTTGTCAATAGTCAACTGATGAGTAGGTTTGGGTTATTGTTTGTGACTTACGGCTTATACTTTTTCTTGATGGCTATTTTGGCAGTATACGTTTCAGGGCGTAGCAAATCGTCAAGAGGTGCATTGATTACATTATTGGGCATTTGGCTTTTTTTCAGCCTTATACTTCCTAAGCTCGCTACTACTTATGGGCAAGCAAAATACCCCGCGCCCTCTAAAATTGCATTTGACATCAAAGTAGAAGAGGAGCTGCTAAAGCTAGGGGACAGTCACAACCCAGACGATCCACATTATCAACACCTAAAAGACTCGGTGCTGGCTGTGCATAAGGTAAATTCTACTGATCAATTACCCTTCAACTATCAGGGGTTTGTGATGAAAGAAGGAGAAAAGCTAAGCTCTAAAGCCTACAATAAGCGCTACGAAAAACTATTGCAGATTTATCAAAAACAAAATAATATGTTGCGTCTGGCGGGCATTGTCAACCCTATGGTAGCCATCAAACAAGTCTCTATGGCTTTGGCAGGGTCTGGTTATGCTACTTATGACGATTTTCGCGCACAAGCCGAAAAATATCGCTATAGTTTAGCCCAAAAAATGAACGATTTGCAAATCAAGTTAATCAGCAATGTACGAGGGAAGCGTATCCAGGGAAAACCCGATATTTTGGACAAATCGCATTGGGCTCAATTCCCGGATTTTAATTACCGTTTTTTAAGCTTTTCTCAAAGCCTTGCCCAGGAATACCTCTCTTTATTAGTACTATTAGGCTGGATGCTGGGGCTGGGTTTATTGGTACACTACTCTAAAAGCCTGAAAGTTATCTAACATGAATCGATTATTAATCATCAGTTTTTTTAAAACCAAAGCATCCTGGATAGGACTCTTGTCCATATTTTTTGCGGGTATGCTGAGCTTGTATTTTGGTGGGTTATTCATCGAAGAAACTCAAGAAAATGAACAGCGAGCCATCTTGTTACAAAAAGAAAATATTGAGCGAAACGTACAGCACCACCCCAAAGACATAGGGTTGTTATTATATTATCAAAAGTTTGGTTTGGTCAATCAAGTATCGCCCTTGGCAAGCCTAGCCATCGGACAACGAGATATTTCGCCTTCTATTCAAAGGGTAAATATTCGTAACCTTGAGGAACAAAAATACAACTCCAGACTAGCCAACCCGGTCTATCAGCTTATTGGAAACTTTGACTTTAGTTTTGTGCTTGTTTACTTCATTCCTTTGGTCATCATTGCCTTGTGTTTCAACCTGATTTCTGAAGAAAAAGAAGGAGGCACTTGGGCGCTTGCCCTGAGCCAAACAAACAATACCAAAGGAATGATTCGCGTCAAGTTACTCTTAAGGTATGGCAGCACATTGGTGGTGCTCGCCTTGCTATTAATCATTGCCAAGTTTTACTTAAGCATACCACCAGACCAAAAATATGCGGCCTTTTGTCTGGTGTCGTTTGCTTATGTGAGTTTTTGGTTTGCGGTGGTTTGGTGGGTCATTTCTTTTCACCTCAGCTCTAGTAAAAACGCCCTGGTTTTGCTCACCATTTGGGTGTTCTTAAATGTCATTGTACCTGCTGCCATTAGTGGTACCATGTCTTTGGTTTATCCCATGCCAGAAACTTTTGGCACGGTAGTAAAAAGCAGAGAGGGTTATCATAACAAGTGGGACAAGGAAAAGGCACCTACCATTCAGAAGTTTATCAAACATTACCCACAACTTGCTCAATACAAGCACCCCAAAGGCGCTCGGTTTAGCTGGTTTTGGTACTTTGCTATGCAGCAAATGGGCGACGATGAAGCAACAGCACAAGCAAGGGAGCTACAACAGAAAATAAAAAAACGAATAAGCCTGAGCAAAAATACAGGCATGCTTTTTCCTAGTGCCCACACTCAGCTAGTGCTCAACTCTTTAGCCAACGTAGGCTTGCAAAATCAGCTCAATTTTATGCAAGCACTGGAACAGTTTCACGAAAAAAAACGGCTTTATTTTTACCCAAAAATATTCAGCCAGGTCGCTTCTACTACCGAAAAATGGAACCAGCACACGCTTGCCAAATACGAGGAACAATCTGGGGTAAATTGGTTTCAAGTGCTATTGCCACTATTATTGGGCATAGGCGTTTGTTTGGGGGCGGCACGGTTCAATCAACGTAAATTTTATCATTTATAATTTTATTCAAAAAATACGAAATAATGCTCAAAGCTATTGACCTTACCAAAAAATACGGCAATCATACTGCACTTAATCAATTGAATCTCACCATCAACGAAGGGGAAATATTTGCTTTGCTTGGTCAAAACGGTGCAGGCAAAACGACTACCATCAACTGCTTTTTAGGTTTTATAAAACCCACCAGTGGTCAAGCACTGGTCGATGATGCTTCGGTAGCTACATCCCCTGCTTTGTCTAAAAAATACTTGGCTTATATTCCAGAAACTGTCATGTTATACCCCCACCTCACGGGGCTGCAAAACCTAAAGTTTTTTTCTTCGTTGGCAGGTTTCCAATACTCAAAAGAAGACCTGGTTTATTTCTTAAAAAAAGTAGGCTTACAAGACGATGCTCACGAAAAACCACCAAAGGGTATTCGAAGGGGATGCGCCAAAAGGTAGGAATTGCAATTGCGTTGAGCAAGAAAGCCAAGGCGTTGTTGTTAGATGAGCCTACCAGTGGACTAGACCCTAAAGCAGCCAATGAATTTTCAAATATTTTGATAGAGTTGGCGCAGCAAAAAACAGCGATTTTGATGGCTACCCACGATATTTTTCGTGCTAAAGAAATTGCCCATCAAATCGGAATCTTAAATGCAGGAAATTTGGTGTCTCAGGTAGAAGCAGCGAGCCTAACGGCGCTTGAGTTAGAGGAACTGTACTTGCAAACGGTGTAGTATTTAGTTAGAAACCCCGATAAGATTCTAGGTACACCCTGTTTAACTGTGTTGAGCTCATCACAGCAAGCGGCTGTAGATTCGGTTTATAGGCAACTAACAAATTCATAGTATGCTAATTTTCAATGGATTATGAATTTGTTGCGCTCAACTGAGCTTTGTTGAGTTTATAAACCCTCCAAATCAAGTTTGGAGGGCTTGACCTCTTCGACTAATTTTAAGCAAGCACTAATACCTGCCCTTAATGCATATTAATCAAAGACTCGTACTGTGGTTGGTTGGCAGTTACCATCGCTTGCTTTAGGGTGTTTTTCCAAAGAGCCAGGTCAGGGTGTTTGTGGTCGTCTATTTGTTGAAGAATGGATTTGATTTTTGTAAAATGATAAATCTTATGCTCCTTTATTTTGCTGAGGTAAGGTTTTAAATACGCCTTATCTTCGGGGGTGAGGCGTAGCGCAGACGTGTGTGTATGGGCAAACTCTTTGGCCAATGTTTGGGTAGGTTGAATGACTTCAGGCATAGGCAAAGTAAACCAAAAAGTACTGCCTTTGCCCAAAGTTGATATTACTCCAATATTACCATGGTGGGCTTCTACCACCATTTTACAAAATGCAAGCCCCAGCCCGGTAGAGGCTTGTTTGGCATTGGCTTGGTGGTAAGGCTTAAATATGGTTGCCAAGTGTTCAGGGGCAATGCCCTCTCCATTGTCACTCACCATCACTTTTATCTCTTGGGTAGCAGGCATTGCTTCGTATTGTAGGGTAATGTGCCCGTTATTAGGGGTAAACTTGATGGCGTTGTGCAAAAGGTTAAGCAATACCCTGGATACCAGCTGGGTGTCTACAGGCAAGTACATTTCCTGAGTGGCTGCTTGCTCTAGGCGAATGTTTTTGGCTTGGGCAAACCATTCTACCTGTGCAAGGGTTGTTTTTCCCAGTTGTGGCAGGCTCTGGGTAGATTTTTTGAGCTTAACCTCGGTTTTATTAAACTTTTGCGCATCCAGCATATTCAAAATGAGCAAGAGCATGCGTTGGGCAGCCCGATGGATGGCGTTTGCCTCAGGGTGTACATGTGTATCTTGAGTAAACCCTATGATGGCCTGCAAAGGGTTTTTGAGGTCATGGGCAATCATTCCTACCATTTTTTCCTTAAAACTATCCAGTTCTTTAAGTTTTTGCAAGGCTTGTTCCAGTTCATTTTTTTGTTCAGAAATGAGTTGAGCACTGTTTCGAATGGTCATATAAGACTCCTCTAACTCTGTGTTGATGCTGCTAAGTTTGCGGTTGTGGCGTTGCTGGCTACGGTAAAACATCCATAACACGATGACCAGCAGAGCAGAGAGTCCCAAACCCAGGTAAGTAGCGCTTTGGGTAGCTTCCCGGCGGCGTATGTCTGCCTGTGCCAACTGGTCTTTTTGGGTTTGTATTACCCGCAAAGAGTCGACACGTTTTTGTGCAATGTATTGGGTTTCCAAACGGGCAATCTTCTGAACGTTCTTTTTGTTTAAAAGACTGTCTGCCATTTGTTTAAAACGTATGTGATTTTCTAGAGCCTTTTGTGGGTTACCCATCGCTTGGTATACCTTGGCAAGGTACTCAGTGCCATACTTTATAAATAGAATAAACCCTGCTTTGGAGGCAGCTTGCACACCCTTTTCCAGGCATTGTTGAGCCTGGCTATAGTTTTTTTGAGAATAGTATGCCATGCCCAGGTTTATTTGGGCTTCTGCCGACATTGCTTTTTCTCCCATTGCTTCCCGCATTTTCAGGGCTTTTTCAAAAAAATCATGGGCTTTTGTATACTGTTTTTGTAACAGTGCAACCCGCCCTAAACCCAAGTAACTATCCGCAATTTTTGCCTTGAGTTTGAGTTGTTTTTCCAGCACAAGTGCTTTTTGGTAATAGTCCAGTGCTTGAGCATAGTTGCCTTGTAATTCATGCACTATGCCCATATTGTTATGGCTAATTGCCATCCCTCTTTTATATTTTTTTTGTTGATATATTTTAAAAGCACGCCTAAAGAAGCCTAAGGCTGTGGCATAATTTCCTTGCGTTTTGTGAATATCCCCAATGTTGTTAAAACACTGCGCTATTCCCTGCTTGTTATTCGTTTGTTCACGTATTTTAAGCGATTTTTGAAAAGTCTCTAAAGCCTTGGGGTAGTTGCCCTGATACCTGTATATGATTCCCAGGTTGTTGTAGTTTACAGCCATGCTTCGCTTGTCTTTTATCCGTTGGTCGATGGCAAGCGATCGTTGGTGAAACTGAATGGCTTTAGGGTAGTTGCCTTGTCGTGTATAAACAACACCGAGGTTATTATACGCTGTTGACAGCCCCAATGTATCTTTAATTTCTCGCTGTGTTTTAGCCGCGTCTTGGTAAAGTTCCAACGCTTTGGGGTAGTTACCTTGGTTGGTGTAAATGTTAGCCAAAGCATTGTAACACTTGCCTATACCTTTTTTGTTGCCAAGGCTGGTTTCTATACGAAGTGCCCTCAAGTAAATCTTGATGGCTTGGGCGTGCTTGCCTTGGTATTGGTAAATGGTACCTATATTGACGCAAGTAGATGCCATGCCTTTTTGGTCTTTGATTTGGGTTCTTATCTGAAGCGATTTTTGGTAGTAACCCAGTGCCTTGTCCATATGGCCCTTAAACCAATAAGTAGCCCCTATGCCATTGTAAGCATTGGCCACGCCTTCCTGATACTTTATTTTTTGAGAAAGGCGCAATATTTTTTCAAAAAACTGCATGGCGTCCACGCGTTTGCCTTTGACGAGGTTTACAAAGCCCAGATAGTACCAGGCATCAGCTACCCCTTGAGGGTAATGGATGGCGTTGGACAAACTAATGGACTGTGAAGTGTAGTGGGCTACCCTGGCAGAATCCATATAGCGGTATTCTTTTGCCAATAGGTTGTATACATCTACCTTTTGTTGGTTGGTGAGGGTAGTTTTCAACGCTTTTTGCAAAGAATCAACCGTGTGAGGGTTTTGAGCAAAAACACAGTGTGAGGCAATGAGCATGAGCACACATAATTTACAAAATGTATTCATTGTTTTAGTAAGCATAAAATAAGTGATTTAGGAATATGTACCTGATTGTATTTGTTTACCCAATACATGTCTTGGGTTAGATTGGTTGCCTGTGGCTAAATTTAAATTCAAGGCAACTTATTCCGGCTTCGAGTTGTATTGCTTTTGATGTTGTATAGTTATTTCGAAAATAGCCCGACCAAACTGTTCACATCATCACTTGAATAATTTACTTGCTAACCAAAAGTATTGTATCCTATGACAATGAACCCTCATTCCTTCAGAAAAAAAATATTGGTAGCCGATGATAATCCAGCAGTCATTGAAACCATATTTCAGTATTTTAATGACACCAAACAACCCTATGAGTTGCTCAATGCCTGCAATGGTTCTATTGCTTACCAGATAGCCAAAGAAGAGTTGCCCGATTTGATTATTCTGGACTGGGAAATGCCCATGCTCTCTGGCTTGGAAGTGATTGGTTATTTGAAAAAACAAGAAGAAACCCAACACATACCTATTATCATAGCTACAGGTGCCCAAATAGAAGATCGCAACCTGGAAGAAGCCCTGGAAACAGGCGCTATAGATTATATTCGCAAGCCTTTTAGCCGCATCGAACTATTGGCGCGTTCCAAGGCGGCTATGCGCATGAGTGCGCTCCACCAAAGAGAAAAAACATTGTTGCAGTCAGTCATAGATGCCCAAAACAGAGAATTGTCAACAATTGCCTTGCAGGTAGCCCAAAAAAACGAATTGCTGGACGGGGTGGTAAAAAAACTTCAACCTATAGCCTCTCAGGATAACACTATAAAAAGCTACCTTAAAACCTTGCAAAACGGCTTAAGCCTGGACAACCAGTGGGGCAAGTTTAAGTTACACTTTGAAAAAGTACACCCCCATTTTTTTACCCGATTGCAGCAAAATTACCCCGTGCTTAGTCCCAACGAGTTAAAGCTTTGTGCTTACATGAAAATGAACTTGTCGGTAAAGGAAACCATGCAAATTCTGAATATTTCTAAAAAAGGCTTGGAAACAGCGCGCTACCGGATTAAGAAAAAAATGAGCCTGACGCCCAAAGACGATTTGCCCAAATTGATTCAACATTTTTAAACACCTTTACAAACCAAGTATCTGCAACTATTCAGGTACTTGGTTTCTTTGTTTAAGGAATAGTGAAAAAATAAATTACCGATTTTGAGGTAGGGATTTTATTCTGAGAGGAGGCACTTTTTGCAGGCGTAGCCATAGCTACGGCTAAAAAAAGTAACGAAGTATCAGGGTGAAAGAGCACCTCCAAACTGAAAACTTACAGCCCCGAACTTGATTCGGGGGTTATTTTTTTTCCGTTCCTAAAACTCCCCATGAAGGGCATTTGAAGGGGTGCCAGTAGAGCATTTGAAGGGCAGCAAAAATGGGACATACCCAGTGGTCATTGTTACTTTGTAGTACCAATCAGGTATATCAAAAAAATACAATATAAACACTTAGCATATTATGTCAGACCGCCTCATACCCATTGTTCAGGAGACAGAAGAAACCTCTCCATCAACTACTGTTCAAAGTTCAAAAAACCCACAATTACACCAAGTCAAACACCAACCAGTCAAGACCAAACACAAGTCGGTTCCATCTAAATACACCCCCATACAAACCAAACTAAAAAGTGGTGCTGGTAGTGCTGCCCGTTCCGCCGAAGAGATCAAGAGCGAACCAGCAGCTTTGCCCGACGATGGCGACTTTCCACGCTATGCCAGGGCTTCTGAAACCCAACAAGAAGGAAACCCAAAGTTAACGTATAGAAGTTATGTACATACCCTTTTGTCTCGCCTTGCTTATTATCGGCAACAATTTGCCTTTTTAAGGGATGGGCTTGCCTTCGATGAAGTAGACAGGGAAACCAGGCAGCAAGAGTTGCAAGCGTTGGTGTCGATGATGGTAGATTATATAGTAGTATTGGTCAACAAGGATAAACGCCCTTATCAACAAGAAAACTTGCAAGAGCTGGATCACATGATCCATTTTTTGCTTGAAAAAGCCAAGGCTGTAACGTTTGCCGAAACCCCTTCAATCTTAGAAAAATTCCAAAAAGAGCTACCCCACATACAAGCCTCTAAAGGTAGCATGGCATTTGATGATGATGTTAAGCGACTCATTAATCCAACCGAAAACAGAAACGAAGATTTTGATAACACCTTTAGAAAAACCAACAATTTAATAGGGAGCCATCCAGAGCGCATGCCAGGCAGTGCCGAGTCGATCAAAGGGCTCTTTTTTGAGGTACACATGTCGATAGAGGGTGCCGTTACTTATTTGTACGAATGGTTGGTGGGCAAACCAAAACCTGCCAATTTTTATCCAGTCATGAGCCTTTTATCTCGCCCCGATGTACGCAAGGTAGAAAATGCTTTTGTTTACCATGCCGAAAACACCCAAAGAATACCTTTAAGGGTAGCCATTGCTGCCGCGTTTGGAGCGAAAAAGGAAGATGGTCTGAAGCATTGGCGTTATAATACCCGCGTGCAGTATTTGTATGAATTGCTCGACAATAAGGGCAGAGCTTCTACGGCAATGCGTATTGCTATTTCTTTGGGGCGGGCAGGTGAAGGTGTGCCTTCAGGAAAACTTCGGGCAGATGAGGCAGAAGTGGTAAGACTTGTAGAAAAACTTGAGCCTAAAGAATTACTCGATTTTTGGCACAATTATCAGCCCAGGCTTAAAAGCTACCTGAGTCCTTATAATCTGCAGCGGGTGAGAAATTATGTGCAAGCCAACCAACAATATGCTGCAATTAAAGGTGCTGCGGAGACTTTGGGCAACAAAGAGGGGGAAGATACACAACAAAAAAATCAGGAGGCGTTGTTAGGCTGGCAAGAAAGCATATTGCAAGCAAAAGGAGGCGAAGGAAAGGAGAAAATCCCGTTTCTAGAGCAAAAAGACCGTCACCTGGAAGGCATCATCAAGCACTATGTCAATGGTGGTAGTAAATACCTACGTAAGATAGGACCAAGAGGAATAGTTGCGTTGAGCGGCAATGTGAAAGACCTCAAAAAGGAAGTGGCCGATTGGCTCAAAAATACCATCAAAGAAGAAAAGACCTATTTTGGGGGGTATCCGCTCATTCGCAAATATGTGTTGGGCGAAAAAGTGGAATTCTTTATGAGAAAAAATAGCAAGCTGGTGATACCTAAACCCAATGCCACAGCCAATGATTTGGATGCCAGGTTAGGCAGGGTGGTCAATGTGCCCACCCGCTATACTGCCAAAGCATTGTCAGATAAAAAGGTGAAGGTGGGGTGGCACGATGGCGACCGAAATATGTTAAGGCTGTTGATTTCAGCTGGATTTGATGCTGATAAAACAGCCGAAGAGGAGCAGCCTGAAAGACCCTTAGACATCAATGCTGATGATCTAAAAAGTAGCCAGCTTATTTTGGCAAGAATTGAGTCGGCAGTGCGCCAAGGGGATTTGGGGCGCCCCAAAGAAATTGTAAAGCTGCTAGGCGATTTGGCGGCTCAGGCAAAAATCAAAGGACGCTATGATGTGGTCAATCGCAGGCAAGATATATTCAAATCTATCATGGAGCTATCAGACCGAATGCGGGTGGAGTTTTTGAGTCTTTTTGTAGACACTCCCATTGCACATGCCGATAGTGCCGAAGACGCTGATGGGTTGGTGGAGCAGGCATTGGGTGAGTTGGAAAAGCTATTGGTAGGGCTCAAGATGCTCCCCAAGCAAATATACGAGGTGTTGGGCAAGCTAAAATATGGGAGCGACATTGGCGACGATTATTTAAAACTAAGGCGCAGCGCCGGAATGACCAACTACACCCGCATGGAAGGATTGAGAAAATGGACAGCCAATGAGCCTTTTAACCCCAGCAAAACCCACATCTATGCACTGGCGCTGTCAGACAAAGAGTTGGCAATGGCAAGACAAGACGATGAAATGTTGCTGGGCTTAGAGTTTAAGTTTATTCAGTCTGTGATGCATACCCATGAAACGGACTATATCAAGTATGTAGGCTCTTTGTTTCGCAGC
The DNA here is from genome assembly GCF_000169175.1 of Microscilla marina ATCC 23134. NCBI lineage: Bacteria > Pseudomonadati > Bacteroidota > Cytophagia > Cytophagales > Microscillaceae > Microscilla > Microscilla marina. The sequence continues at coordinate 38,850 of NZ_AAWS01000048.1, read as the reverse complement.
CTTGCCCATCATGTGGGGTTTGAGCCTAAACTGCAGTGGCAAGACATAGATAAAAAAAGCCGTCAGGGTGCCTATAAAAAAATGCAAAACTGGGTGAAGCCACCCAATCAAGGTAGCCCAAGGCAACACCGATTGACCCCAGTAGAAGCAAAAGATTTTTCCCAGAACTATTTGGGCTACTATACCAAATACATAGGCAAAGGAAAAGGCGCAGGCAAGGCTGCCGAACAAGCAAAACAAGACCGAAAAGCCCAGGAAGAAAGATGGGATAGTTTGGCAACCCACGATGAGATGGTGGTAAACGACGCAGAGTATAGACGTCAAGTAGGCATTTGGTGCGCCAGGTTGCATAAGGTAGCTGTCAATAAAAATTACCATGATATTATGCTCATGATGATGAGGATATGGCAAGCGGGAGATAATTTGTATGTGCCAAAGGGGATTGTAGTAAAAAGTTACCAGCGAAACCCTTACCTCAAACAAGACTTTAATGAAAAAAGAAAAGAAGTTTTTCTCTTTGAGGTATTTGATGCCCTTCAGGAGACTGCTCAAAAAAGAATTGCTCAAGACACTTTTTTGGGCTATCAAAGCCACCAAAAAGCCTCATTAAACAAGTCTATAAAGCATTTGCAGGGTGGAACACTAGAGCTCATTCCTTTCATTATCAAGCAAGGGTTTAGGTGGTTTCGTAAGCTGGATGGCAAAGACAAGGAACTGGCTCAATATACTTTTACGGGGCTGCATGGGCGGGTATTGCTGGACGAATGGACAGATTATAAATCGAACAAAACAGCTTTAGGTAAAAGAAATAATTTGCGTGAGCAAATGGCTAAGCTTAAACAAGAAATTAAGGAAAATAAAGAGCCTGGCTTGTTTGAGCAGAAAAAAGAAAGGTTAGAGGAGCTAAAAGAAGAAGTTGAAACACAAAGCCGGGAAATCAGACAAAAACACTTGCCCCTGCCTAGCAAAGAGCAACTAGAAAGGTTGTATGGAGGCAATGAAAGCACCCATACGAGTTTGGTATTAGACCTGATGACTCACTTGAGCGATGCGGCTACCCACGACAAGGCTTTTGTAGATACTTTGCTGGCGGAGGGTTACCTGGCAGAAGATATTTTTGCCTTGTCTGAGAATTACCTCACACTGCATGCCAACATCAAAAATAAGTCATTGAATGCTGGGGTAAGCTGGAAGTGGTTGACTGCCAAGGCAGATGAGTACAAAGAAGGAGGAGCACGCCTCGTGAGTGCTATGCGTAATATAGAGCAAGGGGTGAATGCCAAAAATGCTTTTGAAGACCTAGGTCAAGACAAGGAGTATTTTGAAAAAACTTTTAAAGACGATGTAACCAAACGCCAGGAAGGTTTTGAGAAGACAACCACTGCTTACCGCAAAAACCTGATAAAAACTATAGAGCTGGTGGTATTGGTGGGGGTAGTGCCTTTTGCTTCGGTGGGCATAGTACCTATCATTATTGATAATTTGGTGTTGGGGGCGTTGTATGCAGGTACAGGTTTTGTAACGGCAGTGATTGACAAAGCGTTGGACCCTGACAAAGAAACCATTCAAAACTATGTAGGTTTTGCAGGATTTGAGGCTATCAAGGCTTCTCTGACAGCAATGATGTATATGGGCTCTTTTTTCTTAAGTGATGCTATCAAAGAGTCTAAACTGTTGGGTGACAGCATTAATGCGCTTAATGATGGAGGCAAAAAACCTGGTGAGTTGGCAGTAAAAGATGGAGGAAGGTATGTAGGGGTAGGGATGACCCGTAGCTTGGGTAAAGAAGTGATCAAAGGCTTGGAGGGCTTTGTCAAAGGAAAACCTAACGAAGATACCTGGAGAAACATTAGAGACCAGGTAACTAATCCAGCGTCTTTGGTAAAAGCCCTCACCAAGGCAACTACCAACACTACATTTGAGGTGACCGGGCTCAACGATGTATTGAAGGAGGAAATGAATCCACTCTCAGAACAAAGTAAAGACAAGGAGGTGTTAGACCCTAAAGAACGCAACGCTGAATTTAGAGCCAATGAAGGAGCACGAGCCATCCGTAGGTATATTAACACCCCGTTGGGCTTAGACAAGCTCGTAGAGTATACCCAAGAAATGGTGTCAAACCGAAATCCTTTGTTTAAATCTTTTGAAGACAAAAGTGACAAAGATGATGTGCAATCCTTGGCACAAGCCCATATAGAGGAAAAAATGAAAGAAGACCGCCTGCAAGATGCCATTGATGACCTGGAAGAGGTAGTAGAAAGGGTGAATGAAGAGATAGTCGACCACAATGCGTCTGCCAAAAACCAGAAGGTGAGCTTTATTAATATGAGTGACATCTATAATGTTGTAAAAAATACTGGCGTGGCAGGCATTGACCAACTCAAGGGTGCTTTATGGGCTATAAGAAATAACCTCGATTTTCTGTGGTCGCGTAACAAAGCGGCAACAAACAAGCCCAAGAAGGCAACGGATGGTAAACAAAGCAGCCAAGAAGAAATACTTAAAAGTGGCAAAAATCTAAACCCAGAGAACAAAACCCAAAAGACGACTGCTCCTAAACTCAAGGCTAAAAAAACTAAAAGAAGACGTTCTCTGAAGGCTATAGAAGCAGAAAAATGGGCCAATAACTGGTTTAGAGATGGAGCGCTTGTCACAGGCTCTTATCAGGGGCAACCCTATACTTTTAATGTGCAGAATGTTTCTGGTCGGGGACATAACTGCTTGATTAATTGCATAGTAGAAGGGCTTGGAGAGGATTCAACACAAGTATTGAATATTCGGAAGTTTCTTATGACACAATTTCCTGAAGAAGTACAAAAAGGTAATTACCTGGAGGCGAGTGATGAGATTGTTGGTGCTATATTTTCGCAATTGACGCAAAACGCGAATGTGGTAGTATGGAGAAGAACAGGCGAAAGTACTGTCGATGCTATGAACTTTATTGCAGGCAGGGGAAGTCGAGTTTTACATATTGTGCATGTGGGCAATCACTTTCAAATATTGAATCCTCGATAATTAATTGAAGTTGCGAGGTATAAGCGACAAGCTTCAAGTGCCAGTTATATTCGTACCTAAAATATATAAATAGCTGGAATTTAAGCTTTTACAGTTTATATACTGCAACTTGGGTTAATTAGGAAGCGTAAAAACTTCTTTATACAAATCAATGCTCCGCAGTGATTTTAGTCAAAGTTGATTACTGATTACCTTCGTTGAGCTCCCGTTGGTCGGTTATCAAATGTTTATAAGTGAAACTGACCTTTCGCAGCACGTATTTTTGTTTTTAAGCCAAAAAATACAGCATAGGATTAAGGTCGCGTCAGCTAGATTCAGCCTTAGTTTGTTGCCGTTAAGAATCTGTGAAACGAAGCCGTAAAACCGAGGCTGCAGCTTTGCTGCGCCGAGCTCTGCGTAAGCTAAACAGATCACTGTTTGAGCGAAGCGAGTTTGAGCTGTTTCGGCGTAGTGTAACAGATTTAGGCAAAACAAACTACAGCTGTGGGGTTTTTGGTTACTTTTTTACCTATAGAAAAAAGTAACGGCTCACAGATACTCGAATCATTGTGTTTTATTAGCTTGCTTGAAGACTGGTATAATATTTTGTTAAACAAATTTTTGACCTGCGAAAGGTCAGTTTATAAGTTTAAAAACTATTTAATTACGTGTTTAGACGTAAAACTGAAACCCTTTGAAAAATAAAGCAAGTACGCAAATTTAATATACGCCATTGGTTTACAATGATTCATAGGGGTAAACATTTACTCGAATCCGCTATGGACTACGGGCTAAATGCTGTGGACTATTGACAAATTATAATGAACAAAATTCTAATCAAAAATATCTTATGAACCACCAAACCCTCACTTTAGATACCACGCAAAAAATGATGTTGGCACTACAAAACAGCACCTTAACCAATGAAACCAACGTTACTTTTATCAAAGATTGGCTGCAGCATGTACAGCTATCAAACTCTGATCAGTTTCAACGCTTTGCTCTCCAAAGCACCCACCAAGGCAAGCGCCTTACCCTGCAACATCTGGGCAATGCTAAAGAGGTATTGAAGAGGTACGCCACTTATTATCAGGATCGCCTCAAGGTGAGCACAAGTATTTTGCAAAGGCTTGTAGACCTGGGCATTGACTGGCAGCCCGCCAAAATGGGTTCGTGGCTGGAGCTCAACGCCTTGGGAGTAAACGCAGGCTGGTACCTTCCAGGAGAGATTCCTATGAACCGAGTGCTCCATACGCTTGACCCAAACAATCATAAACGCAGGTTGTTGAGCCGTTGGGTCAGCTTGTGTCCTGAGGCGGTTTGTTTGGGTTATGGTGAGTCTTTAGCTGAGCCAACTATTCGGCAATTAGACCTGATGATAGAACCTGCCGATGAGGTTAGTACTCAATATTATCAGGCATTGCACTTGGCAGATTTGTTACAAGTACCTGCTTTTCCAGGCTTTCTGCTAGAAATTTTAGAAACCTATGAAGTACAGCAATTGGTTATTTCGCTGTGGATGACCTCTGAGGAAATGCTCAAGTTTGGGCTAAGAGTTTTGTACCCTTCCAACAAGCTGTTGATTGCTTTGTGTATGTTGGCAAAATTCAAAGATGAAGACCAAGTGGCTTTGGCAAGCACCTACGGCATATTGGGGCAAATACAATGGGTAGAGATTCAACAAACATCGGATGGACTCATGGCAGAGATAAGTTTTGATGTGTGAAAAGCGTAGCGAATATTGGTTATACAAAAAAACCTCATCAGAGATCAATCTATTCTCTGATGAGGTTTTGTTTTAAAAGTGAGTACGCAATCTTAATATAAAATACTGGTTTACAGCATTTAACAAGGTGTACATTTATTCGGATCAGCTATCGACTAAATACTTCCATCTACCGATTTTATAAACCATTAAAAATCAATGTATTATAAAACAGGTAAGTTGCTTGTAGAGCAGCCTCAAACTTGAAGCACCGATATACATCGGTATCTAAGGACTTGAGGCTGTAGAAGCTATGGACTATTGTTATTAGAATCTTAACTGTACCGAAGCATTAAACAAGAAACCTAATTGGCTAAAGTGGTAGCCATCGTAGGTCATTTGTGAGTAGCGTTGGTTAAACGTAATCAAGTTAGACTGTATCTGAATTGGCGTAAGCCCAAAAGCATTGGTGCTGGTATCATCAATAATGGCTTGTCCGGCAGGGTTCTCAGCCACAAACTTCCATTGAGGAAGGATGCCCAAAATATTGTTGGCATTCAACGAGATAGTCAAATTGTCGGTGGGAGAAATAGTAACCCCTAAGTCGGTAACAACCCTTGGCTCAAACTCAGTTCTCAAGTTGTTGTCAAGCCCTTGTTGCTTAAAGGTAGTTTTGCCAAAAAGCGTATTGTTTACCATAAAAGTAACTTTCCCTAATTCATAGTTCAGTCCAAGAATCCATTTGGTTTCTGGTCGTGAAGTAAAGAAAAGTGCCTCTTGAGTGGCATTGGCCACCGATTGGTTGGCTGATTCAACAATGGCAGGGTTCTTTACATTATTGATTCGCTTGTTTTCTAACACCACGTTTCCTGATAAGTTGATAGAAAGTGTACCAGCGCCTAAAGCGAGGTAGCGAATGGCTCCTACAAAATCAATCCCTGAAGTACGCGTGTCAATGGCATTGCTAAAAAAGCTTACATCAGTCAGGTTGTTGGCAGTTAACAAGGCATCCAATGGAGTATTTCCAGCAGTGGTAGGTCCTATCTCTGTACCCAATATAATTCGATCTCTTACCTCAATATTGTAGTAATCAATCGCAATGCTTACCCCTTTTTTAGGCTTTAAAGCAATACCTGCGGTAAAGTTTTGAGACTTTTCAGCTTCAAGCGGCTTAATGCCAAGTAGTTTTGCCTGAGGCGATACATTATTGACTAAACCACCCACTTGTATACCCTGACCAGGTACAAAAGAGTACTGGGCTTTTTGGGTATAAATTTGATGCAAGGTAGGTGCCCGGAAACCAGTAGATACCGAACCTCTTAAAATCACCTTGTCTTCAAGAAACTTATATCTAGAGCTTACTTTCCATACAAAGGCTTCGCCAAAATCGCTGTATTCTTCAACCCGTGCGGTTCCATTGATCAGGAAGTTATCAGTAATGTCATACAAAAGGTCAATATAACCCCCAATATTGTATCGGTTAAACTTACCTGAGTTTTCTGGTTGGTTTCCAGCAAAAGAATCAGCACCACCACCATCGTAAGAAGCTAAAGAACCTTCTATCACAGTAAAAGTTTCTGATCTAAACTCTGTACCGACACCCAAGCTTAGTTTTTCGCCAATTTTTCTGGAAACATCTATGTTACCCACAGTATGGGTGAATCGAGTGCCCCCTACGTCGAATGTAATCGGAGAATTTTCTCTGTACAGCAATGACCCTTGAGTAAGTTCACCCGTGTCTACAGTTCCATTACTGTTGGCGTCTAACCAGGTAGAAGGTGAATAAACAAAGTTTCTGTTGTGCGAATTGTTCACCGTATAGCCTTGTTGGTTGCCACCTACGGTCAAAGAAGCATCGTGGTTCCACTCACCCAGCTTACCCTTAATACCAAGGGTGGCATGGTAGTCAGCAAGGTTTCCGTCAAAGCTAGGCACGTACCCATCGTATCCACTAGGGTTGGTAGGGTGATTGCCTGGGAAAAAGTTAGCCAAATATGGGAAATCCTGGATGGTTCTCCAGTAAGGGGTACGGTAGTTGGCAAAGCTATTTACCTTTTTGTAAACATAGGCTGCATTGCCATACACCTCGGTATTCTTAGATAAATTGATTCCTCCATTGATCAAGAACTTGGCAGCAGTAGTTTGAGGGGCTCCATTGATGTTACCCGCATCAGGTTTTCTGCTCAAAAACTCATTCACAAAATTGATATCAGCGCCAAAATCCATGGCTTCCCCTGCGGCATTCACCGTACCAGGTCGGTTAGACAAACCTTGTTGTGAAAGGTCTATCGCGTAATTGATGAAGCCCTTTCCGGCAAACTTAGAACCATTGGTAAATGACACGCCAAAAAACTCGCCATCACCTGCTCCGGTAACCCCGCCTCTTAGCGTAAGCGCAGGTGCATCGGTCTGGTCTTTGAGTACCACGTTTATAACCCCTGCAATCGCATCAGAACCATATTGAGCCGAAGCCCCATCTCTCAATACTTCTACCCGTTTGATCGCATCTACAGGTATGGCCGAAATGTCAGCACCTGTTTCGCCTCTACCCGGAGACGTTTGTACATACAACAAAGAACTTAGGTTTTTTCGCTTTCCATTGATCAAGATCAAAGTACGGCTTGGGCCCATGTTTCTTATCTCATAAGGGTCTAACAAAGATGTAGCATCATTTACTGGAGTTTGTACTGTACTAAATGACGGGATAGAGTATTGCAATGCCTTATCAAAGGTAGTTTGCCCGGTAGCTATCAACTCTTTTGCGCCTATCTTATCTACAGGCAATGGCGTGTCTACTTCTATTCTGGGTACGCCACGGCTTCCTACTACTACTACATCGTCCAACGCAGCATCTCCTGCCATCACAATGTTAAATGTACTTCGTCCACTTACGCTTAATTCCTGAGTTTTGAAGCCTACAAAACGCACCTGAAGAATGGCGTTTTCTGAAACATTCAGGGTAAACTTTCCTTCAGCGTCTACGGCTGTACCATTGGTGGTACCCTTTTCAAGCACTGTAGCACCAATCAATGGCTGTTGCTTTTCGTCCAGTACAGTTCCTGAGACCGTTTTTTTCTGTGCGATAACTACACCTGATAGCAGCAGTAACATTGTAATAATCAGTATTTTTTTTGTCATAATGGTATTATGTTTATGGTTAAATTAGCCGCGAGAATATGATTATTTGTTAATTAATGCAAATTACTTATCAAAAATTAGGTGAAATAGGTGTAAATTAATACAAGTTCCTACTTTTATTTGGTACCAGAGGAAGCTTCAGCACTATATTTAGAAGTAGTTTTGAATGAATATAAATTAGGGCATGCGACAAGGTAGGAGGGAGCATGGATTTTACCTTTTGGCTAATTGCCTCAAAATCTGATACTTTAGCTGCAGCAAATCACAACAGGGCATAGCCGTAGGTTTGGCTTTAGGGCTCCATTTCACACGCCTCTTCAAGAACAAGCAAGACACACCATTCCACTTTCCTTTAAAAATAATCCTGTTTATACAATGGTTTTAGGCTTGTAAAAGCCTCGCCAGGCAAGGCACATGAAGGGCATTTGAAGGGGAGCATGAAGAGTGTTTGAAGGGCAACAAAAATAGCATACATACACCCATTGCCCGTACTTTGTGTCATAGTCTTGAAGGTGCGCACCCATCAGACCAAATGATAAAACAATTGGGCAATACTGCCCCTCATCAGGAAGGTAAAAAGAAAAGACCCTTGGGCAATCAATCAAAGGTTGCATAGGTACTGCTGGTCTTTGTCAGGAACCTCAAAAATTAACCAAAGCAAAACAATGAAAAAGTTATCATTTATTCTATTCCTATGTTTGGGCTATGTTGCCATTGCCCAGGCACAAACCAGAGTAACCTCTTATGACAACAACAATGAAGGACGTAAGGGAACAGAAAATGTATTTTTAGGGGGAGCTGCGGGATCCTTTACCATCGCCCAGGGTTCCCACAATGTGTTTATGGGCTATCAGGCTGGTCTGCGTAATAATATTGGTAGTGGCAATGTATACCTGGGACACAGGGCAGGGCTCACTGGTGGCACAATAGGCAATAATGTGATTGTTGGTAAAGATGCAGGGCGCTTTAATAAAGCAGGCATCAATGTGATTTTAGGAGCAGAAGCTGGATTAAGTAATGAAGGCAGCCGTAATATCATGCTGGGTTATCAGGTAGGTACCAATAACACTGGCAGGTATAATATCTTTCTGGGAGAGCAGGCAGGTACCAATAACGCTGGCGAGCATAATATTTTTATGGGGCACCAGGCAGGGCTAAACAACAAAGCTGGCAAAGACAATACTTTTATAGGAAAGCTGGCAGGCCGCGACAATACCACAGGTACCAACAACCTGTTTATGGGAAACATTGCTGGGCATAGAACTACCACTGGTAACAACAACACCTTTGTGGGTATGGAAGCCGGGCGTGGCAATACCAAAGGAAGAGACAATATTTTTATGGGTCATCAGACTGGCTTTGGTGCGATGGTGGGCAACCAAAATGTATTTATAGGAAACAGCGCAGGGCGCAACACATCGGTAGGGAGCAAAAATGTATCTATAGGGCACGAGGCAGGTTATAACAACTCGCTAGGCAGCAGCAGCGTATTTTTGGGGTATCAGGCAGGCTATGACGAAACAAAAAATGGACGTCTGTACATTGCCAATTCTAAAACCCGTACCTTGATTTATGGGGAGTTTTATTCTAAAAAGGTAGGCATTAACACAATTACTCCTGAGGCTACCCTTGACGTAAACGGTAGCATGAAAGGACACAGCCTCACCCTCAATGTGGGTAGTTTCCCTGATTATGTGTTTGAAGCAGGTTACGACCTAATGCCCCTCGAAGAAGTAGACGCTTACATCAAAAAACACGGGCATTTGCCCAAAGTACCCAAAGCTACCAAGGTAGTGAAAGAGGGCATGAACGTAGCCCAAATGAATGTGTTGTTGATGGAAAAAGTAGAAGAACTCACCTTATACACCATAGCTTTGAAGAAGGAGCTTGACCAACTCAAGCAACAAGTCAACACATCTACTACCAAAAAATAACCCCAGACCTCTTGACTACAACCCATGCCAATGGTTGGTGCTTGTCTTTTGGTGGATGGTTGCGATAAGCAGCCAAGCCAGTAAACAGTACACCTATGCATTTGCCAGTTGTATGTCTATGCTTTTTAGTTATGAAAATACACAAACAATTATACTTGTTGAGTGGTTTGCTTGCCCTGCTATTGCTGGGAAGCCATCAATCGCTCCGAGCCCAAAGCCATGGCATATTGCGTATGAACGCCATCAACTATGCCAGCCACTTCAATACGGGCATCGACCTACAGGCGGCTTTATCGGCGGGCATTGCCCAGGAAGCCTCCATAGAATTTTGGATACGCTCTACCTTTGCCAACAACGATTGGCAACTGACTGATATACTAGGCAACGACCAGTCATTTTCGTTGAAAATGACGGCGGGCAACCAACTGGTCGTCCGTTTGGGAGGCACCAGCCAAACCATTGATTTGAGTGGAACGGTACAGGCAAGTACCTGGCACCATGTTACTTTGGTGTACAAGTTTCAGGTATTGCAAATATACATCAATGGACATAAGCAAGCCGAAGTGTCGGCAAACCTTGCCACTCCTCATCCGCGTTATTTGTATTTTCACCGCAAACGTGATCAACACAGCTTGCTTGAAATAGCCGAAATACGTACCTGGAACAAAGCACGTACTGAAGGCGATATTGATGCCAACTGGTTGAGAAGTTTTACCAAACTGAACGAAGTAGAACTCACCAACCTGATTGACAACCGAGGCTTGTATATGCTGCTGGGTCAGTACGAAAAAGCGTCAGTAGCCACCTCTATGCTCGACTCACTAGACACCATGCAATGGAGAGATGCATTGGCAGGTTCACCCAAAATGGGGCAAGGGATACGCAGCTACAAAGGCATTACTACTACGCTGGAGGTAAGAGACGATATTGAGCATCCTATTTTCTTGAATGACAAAATTTTGTTGAGTGCCTCCAAAGGAGCCCATCCTGACAAAGTAGTACTTGCCTGGCCACATATCAAAGGCGCCACCAGCTACAATATATTCAAAAACGACAGCCAGATAGGGTCTGTAAATGCAGGCTCCAGCGTGGGCGATCAGCTTACTTTTGAAGTAAAAAGTAACATCTTACCCGGAGAAACCGACTTGTACAAAGTCAAAGCCAACGGAGAGGTAAGTTCTACCGGACTCGACTATGGCTTTGTGTTTCACAATGGTAAAATATCGGGTACAGTTGCCTCCTCAAGTCAGGTAGGCACCCCTGAAGCAGCCATTACCCTCAAGGGCGATGGTGGTTTGCCGGGGCACGCCTTGGGTCTGGCGAAAAACTCCAAGCCTTTGTTGGTAAAAAATGTAGATGTATTTAAGAAAAGTGGGGCTGCCTCCGATTTTATGATAGAGTTTTGGTACAAAGGAGCCACCACCGACCCTAACACAGTATTTGCCTTGGGCAATGTACAGGTGCAAATGCAAGCGGGCAACGCCGTTGAAGCAACCAATGGAGATGGTACTTCTTACCTGGTGTATACCAACCCTGCCGGAGATGACCAATGGCACCACTATGCTATAGTATGGTCTGCCATTGGCGGACGTATCTACATAGATGGGGCATTGGTGGCAAACAATACCACCGCTTATGCCTACAGCAATATTGGGGTGTTGAACGCCTGGAGCATCAACGCCAGTGCAGGCACCGACTATGCCTTGGACGAATTGAGGGTGTGGGGAGTAAAAAGAGGCATTGTGCGTGTAGATGAAGCTACCCACCGCGACGAAACCGACGAAGAGTGGATGACAAGCCTCGACAAGCAGGTACATAACCATGCTCCATACATGATCAGTGGCAACCAAGACACCTACGAAAACCTGTGGTTGTACTACCGATTTGACCTGGATGCCGAAAAAGAAGTGTATAATCAGGCGAGCCGCACTGCGGGGCGCTATGTTGCCAAAACAACCGAGGTGTTGCCCAGAATAGCAATAAACCACGACCTGCAATATGTAGTGTATACCAACGATTTTGGCAACTATGTGATGGAAGGCTTAAACTTTGGCAACAGCAGCACTGGTTTTATTGTAGCACCCGTCAAAACCAACCACCTGTTTAACCCCGTAGCCAAAAACGTTTTGCTGCAAAGCAGCGTTCAGGCGAGCGACTATACCAAGTCAGAGGTAGACTTTACCGACGAGTCGCAATTCAATATTTCGGGCAATGTATTTTACCATGAAGAGGGCATCGAGTATCCGGTACCTGCCGGGCAAAGCTTTCAATTTGCTTCGGGGCTCAACCCAACTGCCTTAGACTATCTCATGATCAACGATGAGGGAGGTGCTCCGGTAGGTTCTGACAACTTTGGACAGTACAACCTGAGTTTGCCCATCGGCCTGCAGCATTTTCAGGTAACCAACCGAGAGCAATTACGTTCGTTTGGTGCCCAGAGCCTGAAGTTTGACGGGATAAATGACTATGCCAAATCGGAGAGTACCTTTATTGCTCCCAGCAATGGCGCTACTTGGTCGGGGTGGATCAAGCGAGATGACTTTACCGAAGGGCAAGTACCCACCCTGCAAACCATTATGCAAGTAGGTAACATTCGTTTGGTGTTGCGTAACAATACTTTTTTAGCGCTTTACAAGGCAGATGTATCATTGGCAGAGTTGCCTTTTGGTAGCAGTACCGGTTGGCAGTTTTTTGCTTTTACTTATGACAATACCACCCAAATTTTGCACCTCTATACCGGAGCTTCCAGTATGGTGGCCAGTGCTACCACCATTGCCTCGTCTGAGCTGGCTGGTTTTGTTCATTTGGGTGCCGAAGGGAGCAATTTGACTGAAAACCTAAAAGCCCACTTGCATTTGATAGAGAAGCGGGATGTGGTGTATAACAAGCCCACTTTAGATGACCTAAAGGCGGGTAATTACATTGAAGACGATGACCACCACCTGACCCACTCTTATGCCTTTGGCGAAAGCGCCCAAAGCCTGCGGGTAGTGAGCAATACTGCCCATAGTCAAGGCCATGCCTTGAACTTACTCAATGATGTAAGCGATGAGTCTACCATGCCATTGTTTGATGGGTCGATGGCCAATGCTTACACACGTAAATACAAATACGAGTATGAGGCACAAGGCGCTTTTGCTCAGGGAGAAAAACAAGTATGGAATGTGACCCAACCCGAATCGTCGATTAACTTCTACAACCATACCCGTTATGGCATCACGGGCAACATCATCATTCCCTGCAACAACAGCATTGGTTTGTGGGATGTAACCATAGAGCGTACCGATGTGACCAGCCCTGCCTTTAGCAAAACCTTTACGGCGGGTACCACTCCCAGCGCCAGCGATATTTTTAATGGTGATGGTACCGTGTTTACTGTAGATAATTTGTTGCCCGGTATTTACAAGGTTACCCTGACCAACCAAGCAGATCCTGCCATTGTAAAAACCCAGTTTGGGATAGACATTACCAAAGGTTGGGCTACAGTAGGGGTAGAGTACCGCAGTCCTTTGCAGGTGAAGGCAAGCGTGGTAGATATTTTGGATAAAACCCAGGGCTGGACTCCGTTTGATGCTACCTCTGCGACCAACTATTGTGCGACCAACAACAACTTTATTCTGGAGCAACAGCAACAATACCGGGTACGCCTGGAATTTTTTGAACAATATGGCGACAGCAAATGCTATAGTGCCAATACCAACTATTATGTGTCAGGAGATTTGCCTCAGTACCACGGCAAAGACGAAGTAGTGGGGAGTTCGCCTGATGCGCCATTTACCAGTGCGACAGGTATCGACACCGTGGCCATCTGGACGGCTTACCCCAACTTTACGGGCGAGCATACCCGCCAATTGACCATCAACGCTACCGATAGACAAGCTACTGCTTCGCTGACTGCTTGGGTAGTGGGCGTAGTACAAGATGAAAATCAGACTTTTACCCTTACTTTTCCCAATGTAAAACAAGTATTGTATGACCCACCAGGCGACGGAAGTAGTACTACCTGGGGCAAAGGAGCAACCATCAACAGTAGCTCTAGCCTGATCAATACAGGTTCGGTAAAACTTGCCACCAAAATCACTGCTGGAACCAAACACTCGGCGTATATGGGGGCTTGGGTTGGACTAGGAGGAGGTTCTGTAGTATTATACGAATCGTCTACTGGCGAAGTAAGTGCCGGAGGAGCCGTTTCAGAAAATATCCGCATAGGTGGTGGCAAGACCTCTACCAATGCCTTGAGCTTCAATACCAACATCAGCACCCCTCAAGGTGCCTCTCCGCTACCAGGCGAACAAAGTGATATGTTTTTTGGGACAAGCGACATTATGTACCTGGGGACAGGTAAAACAATTTCGGTAGAGGGTTGCACAGCTACCCTTACCCAGAACGACCCTACTACTTCGGTAGAAACGGGCGCTACTTTTGTTTTTACCCGTTTTTCTATTGAAAACAAATTAATTCCCAGCCTCCATACATTGATTACCAGTTTGCGGGCGGGCTTAAACGACTCCGATGCGGAGAATAAAAACCGTGAGGACTTGTCGGCCAACGACCGGGGTAAGGTAGATACGATCAAAAACCGTTTGGGCGACATTAGAAAATGGCAAGAGGCGTTGAACAAAACCATTACTAGCCGCCAACAGGTGTTTCAGGGTACCAACAACGACCCCTTTACTATGAAAAACGAGGCTGGAACCAAAAGTTTGCCTACTGGACCTGTAGCCTTGTCGGGGCAGGCAAACCTGAGTTTTGCCATTGGCAAAAATGCCACCACCAGCAAGGTAGTAAACGTAAAAAACACCCTGGATTTTACCAAATATTTTAAAACAAACGCCACGGTGTTTAGCGTGAAGTATAACCTGGACAGCGAAATTTCCTTGTCGCACGAGATAGATTCTCAAACGGGCAGTGGTAGTGAAGACACCGAAGCATTTACAATCAATTTGTTTGACAAGGACGTCAACGACCAGTTTAGCATGAGGTTTAGACAAGATCCTGACTACCCCACGCCTATCATTGTGGCTAGAGCAGGAGAGTCTATGTGTCCGGTAGAACAGCATACTTTAGCCCGTCAGGGAGTAGAAATCGTTGCCGCCAACTCTTTAGCCTGGGCAGAGCTTACGGGAGAAGCAGTATTTGACATTACCATAAGCAATACCCAAAAAGCCAACGAAGCCACTAACGGTGGATTTGCCAAAACCTATAAATTGAAAGTGCCTGCCGCCGACTTGCCTTCTGGTACTTCGGTGCGGGTAGAGGGTTTGGGCAACTTGTTGATTCCCCGAACTTATACCCTGGAACCCGGCGAAGCCAAAGTACTAAGGGTGTTTGTAAAGCGTACTGAAGCTTCTTCTCCTACTGAGTTTACCAATATTCCGCTGGTGTTCTATTCTGCTTGTGACGAAAGCATTCTGGAGATGTATGAAGGGGAAAAAATAGGAGAAGAGTTCTTAAAAGGAGAAGACAAAAGAGCCGTGGTGTATAACTCAGACGGAACCGAATATGTGAGGCTAAGAGATGTAGTAAAACTCAACGCTTATTTTCACGCGCCTTGTGCAGGCAGTATAGAGGTAGCCGCTCCTACTACCAATTGGGTGGTAAACAGTACTGCTAAAAACACCTTGCCGTTTAAGCTGAAGCCAGTTACTCCTCACGCTACTTTTGCCAAAGTGCGCCTGGAGTTTGCTTTGCCTTCTTCTGACGACATTCAGTTTGCCAAAGAGGTAACCCTGGCTGAGCTGGGAACGCCTGATGCTCAAGGGTATTATAGCTACCACCTCAACACCACCGCCATTGGTGCCGACCAAGCCTATAGGGTAAGGGTAGTGCCTATCTGCGGAAGCGCCCTCGAAGACTGGGAGGTAAACAACCCAAGCGAATGGATTACAGGGAACGTTCAACGAGCTACCCCAACCATTATAGAGGTATCGCCCTTGAACGGAAGCACTACCGCAAGTGCCCTGGCCACTGCTACTTACAACAAAACCCTCAATGCCAACGGGGTCAATCCGTTGAACGTGTCGTTGCGGGGAATTTTAGGCAGCGTAGAATACGTGCCTACTTCAGCATTGTTTGACCAAGTGGCTGATCAAATCACTATTCCCGATCAAAATGTGTTGGATTTGGACAGTTCTTATACGGTAGAGTTTTGGGTAAAACCAAACAAGTTACACAGCAGTGTATTGTCTACACCCATTGTCAGCAAGGGTACCAATTGGAACATTTCTTTTATTCAAGGCAATAAAATTTATGCCGGACAAGGCAGTGCTTTTACCGATGAGTCGCTAGACCTGGATGACTGGAGCCATGTGGCTGTAGTATTTATCAAGGGCAAGGCGATCAACACTTTGAAGATTTATCTCAATGGAAGATTGACCAAAAGTGTTTCGGCAGGCATACAACACTTTGCGGCCGATGCCAGCGACCTGGTGATAGGACAAGCCAATGGCCTGGAAGGTTTCAGAGGAGGATTAGACGAAGTACGCATCTGGAACAAGGCACTGCAGGAAGCCAACATCAGAACGAATATGAAGAAACGTCTCATTGGTACCGAAGCAGGGCTGCAGGCCTATTATGTACTAGACAACATTGCCCTGGATGGAGAAGCCATTCGTGACTTTACCGGCAAAACCAGTGGCACCACCAGCAATGGGGTGAGTTTTATTACCAAAGGCCAGGCGGCTCCATTAAATATAGAAACCATTGTGCATGACATTCCGGTAGCGGTGAGTACTTCGGCTGACCTTACCCAAGTGATTGTGCAACCTGTGGCCACTTTTGCCCCCGAATTATTAGAAGGTGCTTTGCTGACAGCAACCATCAATGATGACGCTATTAAAGACGCCTTTGGCAATCCGGCGGCAGGCAGATCGTGGACTTTTAGGGTAGATGGTAATAATATAGGCTGGAACAAGGCAAACCATACTGTAGTGCAAACCACAGGTACCAGCCAGTTGTTTGATTTGAGTCTGGTAAGTACCAATGCTGCCGAGGTTCAATACCAATTGACCGAGGTGCCTATGTGGTTAAACATTACCAACAATGCAGCGTTGGCAAATGGGGTATATACATTGCCCGGAGGACATACCCATGCCATGAGTTTTGCTACAGCGCCGTGGCTAAGTGCAGGTACTTATTACGGACAGGTAAAGGCTAAAATCACCCAAGGGGCAGCATTGTTAGGGTACGAAACCCTGGACATCAAGGTAATTGTAAGTTGCGACGAAAGCCACTTAACGGTTTCTCCAGCCGATTTTACTTTTAGCATGAGTGCCCAACTGACCATTCAAAAAGCGGGACAGGCGTATACCGATGCCATAGGCAAAACCCTGTTGGTGAGAAACAGTCAAGGTGCTTTGGTGGGCAGAGGAACTGTACAGGCAGTAGGCAATACTGCAGTAGCTTCGCTCAATGTTTATGCGAATGAGGCAAGCCCAACCAATGCCACTTGTACAGTGTATTTGTGGGATGGTACAGCTTGCCAAGAGAATCCGATAGGTACTGTAGAGTTTGCCAATGGCGTTACTTTGAACACTACCCTGGATGCCGATTATTCGGGCAAGGCGCAGTATGCCATCAACCTTTTGGGTAAAAACCACTGGCTGAGCTTTCGGGCAACCGACGTGCCAGGTGGTAAGACACTTTCGTTGAATCAAGTCACTGGTTTTCAGGTAAATGATGCCATTCAAACCCAAGGAATGGATGCCTTGACAGAGATCATATATGATGGTGCCCAATGGAAAGATGCGGCGGGCAATGTACATGCCAACTTCTTGTTGGATGTGACCAAGTCGTACCTGGTTACCTGCCACAATGGAGGCAGCAGAGCCCTACAGGTCACCGGATACCAGGCAGACCGTAGCCAAACCATCGACTTGGTGGCAAACCCTGACAATGGCAACGATGCCGACAACAATGCATTGGGGTATACCCGCACCGATGCCATTACCACTGTACAGGCAATGAGCCGTTTGAATCCTGATCCATCTATAGGAGATGTGCTCATTTCTAAAGAAGGGCTTGCCCAATATACTTTGGTCAATGGTACAGGTACCTGGGTAGGTTCATTGACTCACCTCATACCCAACCAGGGATACAAAATAAAGGTGACCAATGTGTCTACTCTCAAGTATTCCAGTACCTCTAATCTTAGTTTAAGAAAAAGTAGTCAGGTAGCCGCCCCAGTCAAAGCGGTAGTGGCAGATGCTCAACGTTTGCGCCTGAGCGTAAATGTAGGAGATTACAAATATTCAAGCCACGTGATAGGTGTATTGCAAAGCGACGAAGGCTTGCAAAATGAGCAAGACTATATGGTGGTCGCCTTTGCCGACAACCAAGTGAGGGGGGTAGCCATTCCTCAGCAAATAGAAGGCAAGTGGTATTACTTTCTGACAGCTTATACCAACCAAACCGGAGAGCAATTAGACTTTCAGTTGGTGACGCGTGCCAGTGGAGAGGCTTACGCCTTGGAAAACGTGATGGGTCTGACCCCTTCGGCTTTGCAAGGAAAAATAGCCGATCCTTATGTGTTCCGCTTACGCAAAGATGTGTCAGCGGCTACCCAAGTCGGCGAAGCAGGTTTGCAGTTGTATCAAAACAAGCCCAACCCTGCCAATGCCCAAACAGCCATTGCTTATTATTTACCCAAGGCAGGGCAAGTAACCTTGGCGGTGACCAACAACCTAGGGCAAACTGTCCGTACTCTGGTCAAAGGCTTTCAGTCTAAGGGGGCGCATCAGGTAGTTTGGACACTCAAAAACCAAACAGGAAAGCAGGTGCCTAAAGGGGTATACCTTTACACCCTCAAAACTGCCCAGGGTGTATTGACTAAAAGATTGATTATTCATTAAAAAAAGAGGGAAGACCGGGAGTGGGAGCGTTGCCTGCCAGCAATGCTGGTGAGATGTTGCGGCAATGTCTCTCCTCCCTTTTTTCTAACACTATTTAAATCAAATAAGAAGATGAACAAAATATTTATCATAAGTCTGTTAGCCTGTTTAGGTTATGGGGCATCGTGCCAGGCACAGCTCAACGATTATTCTACTTACCAACTGGCTTTTCGCAAAGGAGGTAAAATTATTACCATACAACCCGGCTTGAACGCTGCCACTACCTCGGTTGCCCACGAAAGAGCCAACCAGGTAAGCCAACAATTGATTTTTAAACGCCATGGTGACGCGGGCATGTTGATTGCTTCGGTGGCAGCCCCCCACAAGTTTTTGAAACGGGTAAAAGAAGGGGATGCTGATAAGGTTACTTTTGCCGCGTATGACAGCAACCATAGTACTGACTATTTATGGATAGTACACATTGTGATAGGGCAAACTGATCCTATCGTAAGTACAAACCAGGGTGGCAGGATGACAGGACTATTGAGCGCCCCTGATGATGCCAGTAGAGCCGCTACTTTGCAGGCAGACGGCTCCATTCAAATGAGTATCATCGACTACAGCTTGGTCGATGACCCCCACAGACTGTACGTGTCTAAAAAAACAAGCCCAGGAGATTTTTAAGCAAAACAATATCAAAAATGGTTAATTTAGTACATGGTAAATGAATCAATGGCTTGGCTCATATTGGCGTAACCTACGGGAAGTTTTTCTTGCAACTGTCTGCCTTTGACTGTTTCAAACTTGCCTTTGGGAGCAGTATGATACCCCTGTTACTCAAAGCAATTATCAACTTTAAGCGTTGAAAGTCAAGCAACACCAGAGTAAGCATTAAAAACAGGCAGGCAATGGTCTGCCTTTGGTGCTTTAGACCATAAAAGTTACCTCTGCCATAATAAAAAGAGTAAAACCACTAAATTTGGCCTGCGTTTGACACGAAGTGCTAATCTCCGCCGTCGCTTGTGTCTTCACAAGAGACCAGACTTTCTTTGGGCGCTTTTTTTTAGAGACTCAATCAGCGAGTGGAGACACTCGCTGAGGCGGTGGCGGTATTTTTAGGGTAAATTTTCTACACTTGTTTGCTTAACCTGACGGCTATGCGTTTGACACGAAGCGCTAATTTTAGAGTTGCCTAAAGCACGCAAATCACACAACCCCTGAATCAGAGGAATTTTCAACCATTCCAAAACGCCTGTATTCAATTCAACCAACGATGTAACATTAGTTTTCAATTTTTCTGGCAAATTACTTCTACCAAAGGTAGTTGAGTGGCAAACTATACCCTCTGTAGAAAAGCGTTGATTTCAAATAATAGCTAATAACAATTTAGGTCTTATTTGGCTCGAAGTCTTGGGCGCGCTTTAGTCCACAGACGATGGTCAATAGTGGCTGAAGCCTGTATATCGGTGCTTAATGCAGTTACGCCAGCATTGGACTATCTAATGCCCATAACACTAACCAATATAATAAAAATAGGATAAATAATTATGGATAAACTGGAAACAACTATTTGTGGGCTCATCGCAAAGCAACGGTTAGCCCATCCAACAAAGATAGCCATCATTGATGGTGAAACCAACATTGACTACCAACAGCTGATCAAACGAGCCAATGAGGTGGCCGGAGAACTTAAGAACCGTGGGGTAAAACCTGGAGCGTTGGTAGGGGTGTGTATGCACCGCTCCTGGGAACTGGTGGCAGCCCTTATTGGAGTTATGCAGGCAGGATGTGCCTATGTTCCGCTCGATCCTGCCTACCCACAAGATCGGGTCAGGTACATGTTAGAGCATTCCCGTGCAATGGCTACCATCGTAGACGATGCCCACACCGCTGACTTGTGTAGTGGGGGAAGCGAACTCATCTGGATGAACAAGGTGGGCAAACATACCAATAGCGCTATACAACCATCTGCCAACAACCTGGCGTATGTCATTTATACCTCAGGCTCTACCGGGCGACCCAAAGGAGTAGCAGTTGAGCATAAAAATGTGGTATCTATGAGCCAGGAAATGCGTGGGCGATTCAGCAATGAAGAACTGGAAGGGGTGTTTGCGGGAGCTTCTGTGTGTTTCGATACTTCTGTCATGGAAACGATGGGTACATTGTCGTTGGGTGGTACAATCATACTCGCAAAAAACGCCCTCGAACTAACCAAGCTACCCGCAGTAGACCAAATAAGAACCTGCGTAATGGTGGCATCAGCGGTGCAAGCCTTGCTCTCGGTAGAAAAACTACCCGAAGGCATACAATGCCTGGTTTTCGGCGGCGAAGCACTCAAACGCTCATTGGTAGAGCAAGTACACGCCCAAAAACCCGACCTGAGAATATTAAATGCGTATGGGCCTACCGAAGACACCGTGTACTCGACCATTGCCGAAGTTGCGGCGGGTACTCAAGTGGTCACAATTGGCAAGTCGGTGCCCAACTCGCGTGCCTATATTCTAAACGATGCTTTGCAACCTGTGGGGGCAGGGGTAGCCGGAGAACTTTACCTTGCCGGAAGTAAGGTGGCGCGTGGCTACTTATACGATCAGGCGCTGACCAAAGAGCGTTTTATTGAGCATACCGCCAGCGATTTGATTCCAGACAATCGGTTGTACAAAACCGGCGACCTGTGTCGCTGGACAGAAAACGGTGAGATCGAGTTTCTTGGGCGAGTCGACCAACAGGTAAAGGTCAGGGGCTTCCGAATTGAACTGGAAGAAATAGAGTCGACACTTGAAACAATGCCAGGCATTGACGCTGCCGCTGCGGCCGCTGTAGACGGAGGCATTGGGCAGAAAATACTGGTAGCGTATGTGGTAAGCCAAGGCGAAACAGCAACCGAGGCGAGGGTGAAAGCTTATTTGGCAAAACGACTCCCAAAGTATATGGTGCCCCAGGTAGTAAAACACCTCAAGGCATTGCCTCTTTTGCCCAATGACAAACTCGATCGCAAGAAACTCATGAGCCTGGATGAAGGGCAGTGTTTTGAAAAAGGGAATGGTGCTGTCAATGGTTCCAGCCCCCACCAGGGCTTGACAGACTCACCTAATGAACAACACACCACAATACTATCCCTCATTCGAGGCGAAGTGGCTTCTTTATTAAATCTGACGGATGTCGCTCAGGTATTGCCAGACCATTCGTTCGATGGCTTGGGCATCGACTCGCTCACTACCCTGGAGTTTAGTCGCCGACTTACTAAATTGTTGGGGCAGGAGCTGCCAGCACAGGCCATCTTCGAATACCCCACCCCAAAGGCACTCGCCAGTTACATTGCCAACGCGACAGGAAGCATCCTCAATGGCCACTCGGCAAACACGCTACCCGGCGTGGCTACAGATACACTTGCCAGTTTCCAAACCCATATTCAATCCAGTCATCCTACGTTTCAAGCGGCAAAAGCATCGGCGTGGAACGCCACCGACAAAAGCAAGTTGGTGCAGGAAGTCTTATCTATGGTAAACAATGACCGACGCAACCCTTATAGCAAAGTATTGCAAACGGGAAGTGCCACCAGGGGCACAGTAGGCGATGCCTACAACGATGAAGTGCAGGAAGCGATTATATGGACAACCAACCTCTACCTTGGTTTGAACCGCGACCAAAAGGTAATGGAAGAAGCATCTCAGGCTTTGGCTCGTTTTGGAACAGGCATGGGCACCTCAGCGGCGGCATCTGGCATGACCAACCAACATCTTGAGTTCGAAACCGAATTTGCCGACTTGGTAGGCAAACCCAGTGCTTGCCTGTTTCCTACTGGCTACACCGCCAACGTAGGTGCAATAGCAGGGTTGTTGGGCAGAAACGATGTGGTGGTCATCGACCAACTCTGTCACGCGTCTATTGTAGATGGTGCCCGTTTGTGTGGTGCTACCGTGAGAACCTTCCAACACAACAATTCGGCTGATTTGGCGGCGGTGCTTGAATCAGAAACATCGCCCTATCGCACGGTGTTGGTAGTGCTTGAAGGGGTATACAGCATGGGCGAAGGGGCGGCTCCAGTGGCAGAAATTGTGCGTACAGCAAAAAAATACAATGCCTTGGTGTTGGTAGACGAAGCCCACTCTTTTGGCTTTTATGGCGAAGGTGGCGCAGGCATTTGTGCTGCTCAAGGGGTCACCGAAGAGGTAGACTTTATTATGACCACCCTGAGCAAGGCCTTGGGCAGCCTTGGTGGAGTAGTGGCGGCGAGTCAAGAACACATTGACTTGTTGAAGTCGTCTTCAAGGGCGTACATTTTTCAGGCATCCGTTAGCCCGGCAGACATGGCAGCGGCACTGACTGCATTGCGACGCCTCCGTGCTGATGATGCTTTGCGCGAGCGATTATGGAGTACCACCCGTTACATGCGCCAACGTTTCGAGGAGGCAGGCTACGACCTGGGAACCGGAGATGGACCCATTGTTACCCCTCACTTTAGCAACAAGGATAAATTGTACGCCATAGTACAAAGCTTGTATCAGCGAGGGGTGCAAACATCAGCGGTGACTTATCCCATTGTAGAAAGTGGACGGGGTCGTTTAAGGCTGATCTGCTCGGCAGCCCATACACGTGCAGACGTAGACAAGACCTTGGAGGCGCTCATAGAAGCAGAACGTGAAGTAGACCAGCAACTTGCCGCAACACGCGATGAGGCAAGAGAGACAAGGGTTATCCACAACGATGTTGAAAATTGGGCGAATGCATTGCTTGTTTACCTGAAAGAAACAATGGCTAAAAGTGCTGCCCCAACTCCTAGCCTTGCCATAGCTGCGAGCATATCGGAAGATACTGCACCCACCGTCATTGTGGTGAAGGATGGAGACGTAACCCTGACTCATCGTAAGCCTAAAGGTTTGCCTTCTTGCACATTGTCTTTTACCGATCAGGCGACCATTGTTGCCTTGCAGTCGGCTGATGTGCAAGCCTTGCTTCAGAGCATTTCTCAGGGCAACTGTGTACTCAACGGGCAAGTCGAGCCATTTATATGGTTGATAGGACGCTTGGTAGACCAGCGTCAGGACGCCTGCGTTTATGCTGAGTTGGAGTAAAACAGGATGAAAGCATTGATCAGCTATTACACCACAGGCTTAAGTTTTTTCAACTTAAGCCTGTAGATAGAAGAAAGTTTTTAACCTTCGTTCTTCCTGTCAAAGGCTGATATAATTAAAAACAGGTAAGTTCCTTCGTAGGGGATTGCCTACCTCTCGCAAAGGTCTTACCACAGGGTGACCTGAGCAGTGCTACCTCAAATGTTTGTAAACAGCTTATTTTTGAAAGGCCTCATAGTTATCTTTAGGGTTGGCAAGTGTTCCGTCATTCGCCGGAATAGTCAGGCTTATTGGTCAGGCTAAAGCCTTAAGACCAACAGGAGCTATCGACCCCGGACTAATTAACTCCGGACTAATCTCTTTTCACCTCTCGCGAAGGTCTTACCGCAGGGTGACCTGAGCAGTGTTACCTCAAATGTTTGTAAACAGCTTATTTTTGAAAATCCTTATAGTTAGCTTTAGGGTTGGCAAGTGTTGGTCAGGCTAAAGCCTTAAGACCAACACGGGGAGGGGGAGCTATCGACCTCGGACTAATTAACTCTGGACTAATCTCTTTTCACCTCTCGCGAAGGTCTTACCGCAGGGTGACCTGAGCAGTGCTACCTCAAATGTTTGTGAACAACTTATTTTTGAAAATCCTTATAAGTTAGCTTTTGGGTTAGCAAGTGTTCCGTCATTCGCCGGAATAGTCAGGCTTATTGGTCAGTCTAAAGCCTTAAGACCAACACGGGTAGGTTGTTTTTTGGGCTTGAATTGTCTACGATGGCACACGCGAGGACGACGTGCACCAGCAAGGGAGATTCGATCGTTTTTTTAACAAAGCAAATTCATTTAAACCACCACCTCCCGCGAAGGTCTTGCCGCAGGGTGACCTGAGCAAGGCGAACCAGCTACTTGAAAACCGACTTATTTTTGAAAAGCCTCAGCTTTTGGGTTGGCAAGTGTTCCGTCATTCGCCGGAATAGTCAGGCTTATTGGTCAGGCTAAAGCCTCAAGACCAACACGGGGAGGTTGTTTTTTGGGCTTGAATTGTCTATGCTGGCACACGCGAGGACGACGTGCACCAGCAAGGGAGATTCGATCGTTTTTTTAACAAAGCAAATTCAATTTAAACCACCACCTCCCGCGAAGGTCTTGCCGCAGGGTGACCTGAGCAAGGCGAACCAGCTACTTGAAAACCGACTTATTTTTGAAAAGCCTCAGCTTTTGGGTTAGCAAGTGTTCCGTCATTCGCCGGAATAGTCAGGCTTATTGGTCAGGCTAAAGCCTCAAGACCAACACGGGGAGGTTGTTTTTTGGGCTTGAATTGTCTATGCTGGCACACGCGAGGATGACGTGCACCAGCAAGGGAGATTCGATCGTTTTTTTAACAAAGCAAATTCAATTTAAACCACCACCTCCCGCGAAGGTCTTGCCGCAGGGTGACCTGAGCAAGGCGAACCAGCTACTTGAAAACCGACTTATTTTTGAAAAGCCTCAGCTTTTGGGTTGGCAAGCGTTCCGTCATTCGCCGGAATAGTCAGGCTTATTGGTCAGTCTAAAGCCTCAAGACCAACACGGGGAGGTTGTTTTTTGGGCTTGAATTGTCTATGCTGGCACACGCGAGGACGACGTGCACCAGCAAGGGAGATTCGATCGTTTTTTTAACAAAGCAAATTCAATTTAAACCACCACCTCCCGCGAAGGTCTTACCGCAGGGTGACCTGAGCAAGGCGAACCAGCTACTTGAAAACCGACTTATTTTTGAAAAGCCTCAGCTTTTGGGTTAGCAAGTGTTCCGTCATTCGCCGGAATAGTCAGGCTTATTGGTCAGGCTAAAGCCTCAAGACCAACACGGGGAGGTTGTTTTTTGGGCTTGAATTGTCTATGCTGGCACACGCGAGGACGACGTGCACCAGCAAGGGTAATAATTAAAAACAGGCAAGTTCCTTCGTAGGGGCTTGCTTGTGTTATTTTTAGGGCAAAATAGCGCATTCAAAAACCATCAGACACTATTAGTACTTATCATAATGTCAAGTTATAAAGCAAAATAAAAACCACTGAATACAGCGAAAAAAAGAAAGTTTAAAAAAAATCCGAAGATTTTGTCCGGAATGCCTCCAACAAATGGGTATAGAAATATTAGATAAGTTTTTGCTCAAACCTTGTTTATTGTTTCAGGCAAATATTACCCAATAAATAAGGTCTACATTTTATAATTGAAATTAATAAATAATGATCAATACATCTACCCAAACAACAAAAGCAATGGTGCTGGCAATAAGGATGATGCTTTGTTTGTGTTTAACAGCACACATTGTGCAGGCACAAACACAAAATGTTCCCCCATCACCCAACGCGGCAGCCCTCGAAAAATTTGCCGATGTACCCGTGAGTTTATATACAGGAATACCCAACGTAAGTGTACCCATTTATCAACTCAAAAGCCGCACTTTGAGCGTTCCTGTATCGCTTAGTTACCACTATGCCGGCTTTCAGCCCAACGAAACCCCCAGTTGGGTAGGACTTGGCTGGGCGCTCAATGCTGGTGGAGTCATCACCCGAACGGTGAAAGGCAAGTCAGACAACGCTCCCGACGGATATTGGTCGCTGGAAAACCCAATCAAAGGAGACTCTGGTTATGCCCCCTATACCAACCATGACGACTGGGTTTTTTTGGACGGCGTAGCCAATGGGCGGATCAAAGATACCCAACCCGACCTGTATTCTTTTAATGTAGGAGGTGCTTCGGGCAAGTTCTTTATCAAAAGAAATGCTGCCGGCTTGCTTGCTGCCTATACCATACCCTACCAAGACGTGAAAATAGAAATCCCTACTGATATAGACAGTACAGTGATCCGTAGTGATTGGACGATTACCTTGCCCGATGGTACCAAATATACCTTTGGAGGAGCAGGTTTTACCGAAGAAACTTCTATGTACAATGAAGCTGGAGGCCAAGGAAGCGGCGACAGGTATATTTCTGCCTGGTACCTCAAAAAAATAGTATCTGTAAACGGAGACGATGAAATCAATTTTGTGTATACGATGTCATCTGGTGAAATTGGTTACCGGGCCACGGTTTCTGAAAGTCGTAGCTATAGCCAAACCATTGGGCAAAACCTATGCAATGGCTCCAATAGCCAGTCGAGGAGCTACCACGAGGTAAAAGTATCGGGAAGGCTACACATCAAAGAAATTAGAGCGAAAACCGGGCACAAGGTCGTGTTTCACGAAACTGCCGAAAACCGTAAAGACTATCAGGACAAAGCCCTGGACAGAATAGAGGTAGTATCGACCAATGGAAACACTGTACAAACCCACCAATTAAGCTTTGGCTACATGGGACCACCCCTGCCCAGCCCATATAAAGGCTACCTGTTGCTCACCAAAGTACAACAAGTGGCTCCTCAGGGAAACCTGACCAAAGGTGCCTACGAGTTTAGTTATCATCGACAATCAAACCCTGGCTCAGTGTCTCGTCAGGGGAGCATGGCCATAGACCATTGGGGTTACTACAATGGCGCCCAAAACTCCACCCTCATTCCTGACTATATCAACGAAAATGGTTCAATCGTACACAAAGGAGCCAACCGGGAGGTAAATCCTGAAACGGTAAAAATAGGAGTACTCACCAAAATGACCTATCCCACCGGGGGCGAAGCTTCTTTCAAGTGGGAATCTAATATATTCTTCGACAGCAAAAGCTGCAATGGCTATATAGAAAAAGTAGCCACTACCACTCAAGTAGGCACAAGCTTCGGCAAGCTGCACAATGGCAGGCAAAGCAAACGCATTACTTTTGTATTGGATACCACCCAGTGGGTAAGTGTACATATTGCGGTGGTAGACCACGACATTACTGAAAGTGAAGTCTTTGGACAAATATTGATACCTATACGCGGCGATACAAATAATTTGGGCACCTACTTTTCTATGAACAAGACTGGGTTGCACAGATTACACATGGCACCGGGCACTTATATATTGGAGGCCAGCGCCTGGGCTGCAGCTAACTTCCTGCCCGACAACCAAGCCACTGTATCTGCCCACATCAGGATAGATTATGCCAAGAACAAAGCCAGCGATGGTTGCGACAAACCCGGCCCTGGCTTGCGCATTGCCAAAGTGACCATGACCGATGGGCTGAATCAAGGCAACGACTTGGTGAAAGAATACTTGTACCACCAATTTGCCAATAAAAAAGCAAGCAGTGGGTATTTACCCGGCCTGATGCCAAGCTACGACACCAAACGAGAATATAACGTACGGGAAACTAACCACCCAGGGGCAGCTTGTACCGAAGTTGTTTGTCAATCGGTGAGCCTTTCTTCGTCAAGCGTATTGCGGGGAGGCTATACCAAAGGCAGCCCCATTGGCTATACCAATGTAGCCGTGCTTTTGGGTGAGGCGGGCTCCAACGGTAGGACTGAGCACGAGTACTCTTTTGTGCTTGACGATGGAAGCAAAGACAACGACTGGCAAAGGGGGCATTTGCTCAAGCAACGCACCTACGATGTACACGGACGTATTTTGCAGGCCACCGAAAACTACTATACTACTTTAAAGAGCAAAGAAGACATTAACCACCAACAGGCACATGGTATTACAGCACGGTGGACGAAACGCTCAGTGTGCCTAGCCGATGTAAAAGAGCCAGGAACCAATACCATGGTAGTTACTCACCGCCCATTGGTTTCGGCGTGGCACCGTTTAGACCAGGTGGACAATTACCAATACTTTTATGACAATGGCGATTTGGCGGGTACTTCTCAACGAGAAATGAAAACAGTGAGCAAGTATTACTATGAAAACCCACTGGATCCAATGAACAATACCCAACATACCTTCTTGACCAAAACCGAAACTACCAATAGCAAAGGGCAAACTATAGTAACCAAAAATTACTATCCACAAGATGCCTTGGCGAATTTGCCCTTTACCAGCAAAATGCATAGAACCGCCGAGTTATTGTCTACTAGATACATGTTGGCAACCCCAGTGCTCAGCATCAGCCTGATAGACAACCAGGCAGTGGGCGCCACCTATACCGAGTTTACCGAAGTGGGCAGTAAGCTATTCCCCACCAAAAAATATGCAACAGAATTGGCTGCCCCATTAAGCAACATGGCAGATGTATACCAGGTAGACGGTGCCGGAAACTTTGTATACTTAAAACTCAAAGAAGCTTATACGTTTGAGTCTGAATACGGCAACCTGACAGAAACCAAAGCAGCCGATAATATCAGTAGTGCTTTTATCTGGGACCACGCGCACAAATCGCAGGTAACGGCCCACGTGGTGAATGCTACCGCCGGGCAAATTGCCTACAGCAGCTTCGAAACCGCTACCGATTGGGGTCACTGGAGCACCAACACCCCTACCTGGGTAGTAACCGCTGCTGAGCAACATACAGGAATGACGAGCTTGCAAGCCGTCAACGGGGTGGCGACCCTGCAAAGAAGCTCTTTGCCTTCGGGGAATTACCAAGTGAGTTTTTGGCAAAAAGGCAGTGGACAGGTAACCGTCAATGGCACGGCAGCTTCGTTGATAAAAACACTGCCTTCGGGTTGGTCGTTGCACCAAGCCACGGTCAATAATGCGACCATGGTGACAGTAAACGTAGCTCAGGGGGTATACCTCGACGAGTTACGGCTACACCCCGTAAATGCCCAAATGACTACCTTCAACCATCGGCTTTTGGTGGGTTTGGTGTCTAAAACCGATGCCAACCAACAAACCATTTATTACCAATACGATGGGTTGAATCGTTTGCAACTGTTGCGCGATTTTGAAGGAAATATTTTGAAAAGGTATACTTATCAATACAAGAACAAATAAGGAGATCAAAAAATGAGACATTATCAGGAAGTGCTTAAGTGGAGCCGAATCACAGGTTTGCTGTTGATCTTATGGGGGGCAATGGCTTTGCAGTTTGCCCAGGCACAATCAAGAAACATCCTCATTGGTCAAGCTTCATCCATAGAGTGTGTAGGTCAATCTATGATGTATACTGCCGAGATTTCAGGGATAGAGGAAATGCACATCGACTTCTCTAAGTATAGCTGGAGCATTGTCAGTGGCAATGGAACCTTGTCAAGCAGGTCAGGAAGAACAGTAGGAGTGACCTGGAATGACAACAATGGTGGCGTGATCAGGGTGATATATGCCGGGCAAATCACTGTTGAAATGACTACTTATAATATAACCCCAGCTACTAAGTCTAGCGTACCCCACCCAAACCCCAGCGTTGGCATGAGTGCCAGCCAAACAATGGTGGCAGCAGGAGCCGCCGTTAGCCTAAGCGCAAGTGGAGGCACCTCTTATTCCTGGACATATCAGCCTGCTTCTGGTGGTATATACCCTATCGGTGGTTCAGGTAGTTCGGTTACCAGCCCGGCGCTCTACCAAAATACTACATTTAATGTCACAGGGTACAATGCTGCTGGTTGTGCTTCTAGCCGTAGCGTGGCAGTAAAAGTCATCAAAAAAGCTTCGGTGGCGAGCCAGGTCACTACTTTTAACAACACCTACAATGCCCAGGCTACCCCAGGCGCCAATGGAACTACTTGTCGTTGGTACAATGCTGCCACGGGGGGTACCTTGCTTGCCCAGGGCACCAGCGTTACCATTGCTTCTTCGCAACTTATCAATAGCACGGTACATGTGGCTTCTTATAACACTACTTCTGGAGTAGAAAGCGCCAGAGTGCCCCAAAAAGTAGATTTTGTGCGGGTGCTTCCTGTCATTGTGAATGCTTCCCCCAGCTTTTTGTGCGGGGGCGGAGAGGTTTCGGGAAAAATCAATATCAATGGCTGGACCAACCAAGTCAATATTCCTGAAGGAGACGATGCCGGCAATATTACTTACGAATGGTTCAACGCCAGCCAGCAAGCCATTGGCAGCAGCCAACAACTGTTTTTAGGAAGTGTGTATGGCTCAAAAACTTTTTACGTAAGAGTGACTCTGGGCATAAACAATCCTATTTCCAGTCCGCTTATTCCTTTCGTGGTCACTTCGGGCACCCAGCCCAACCCACCTGCCTACCAGGTGAACAACTGCGGCGAAACGGTTACTTTGACCGGGGCAAATGCGGGTGAAACCTACCACTTGATCATAGAAGAAAGAGAAATGGACACTTGGCACCAGGTAGCCAATATCAGCAGTACTACAGGGGTGTTTAACCTGACCAGCGCCGAGCGCCTGTCGTCAACCATTCGCTACCAAGCCAAAATAGCCAATGGTGGGGGATGTTACAGCGTGCCCCAAAGCATTGCCACCCCTACTTTTGACCTGAGCAATTACAGCATTGGCAAGAACCCCTCTGCCGCCCAGTGTGGCAGCGACCTTACTCTGAGCATCAATAATATTCAGGGCTATGCCCATTTTTATTCTGAGTACTTGTGGGCCACCAGCAACGGCAGAAGCTTCACAACTACTGTCCCTACCTTGGTTTTGCCTCAGTAAAAGCAGTACTACTACCATATCGGTCAGGTTCAAAGACGCACATACTGGGTGCATAAGCCCTAGTATCACACCAATTTACCGCGAGTGCCGCCATCAACCCACTGAGTGTGCGCGACCTGACCATTACCAACTGTGGACAAAACCTCATGGTTAACAACCCTGAGTCTGGCGTCATTTATCACCTCAAACACCAGGAGGATTCTTTATTCACTAATATCATCACGGTAAGGCATTGGGTGACCAAAGAAACCTTCACCAGCAGCACCGGGGTTTTTAGTAACTTGCCACCTATCAACCACCTCAATCGCTATGTGTTACACCTGGAAACAGCCCCTACTTGTTTGAGCGAAGGTTTGGTAATAGGGGGCAATAGTTTGCCCTCCCCGGTGTTGTTGGGGGCTTCTTGCAAAAATAAGAGTACAAGCGTAACTTTGCCTTGGTTGCCCGGAGGCGTTACCTCTTTTGTTTGGAAAAGAAGACCAGTAAGCGACACAAACGCCATCTCTACTACCCCTGGAGATATGGCAAGCCTTACCTATAGTTTTTTATCAGACACCAATTACGAAGTATGGGCAGAGGCATCTATAGGCGAAGGTTGTGTAATGACCAGCCCCAAAACTACGGTTACCCCATTATTGGTGCCTTTGGCGCCTGGTGTAGCAGCCGATGCCCCATTGTTGTGCAACGCTTCTACTACCTTGTTAAGGGCTACGGGCAGCTCTAATACGGCAGGTATAGTACGTTGGTACAAAGACGACCCCAACAGCACGCCCATACAAGTGGGCAGCAAACCTTATTTACTCACCGAAAAGCTGAGCACTACCACTACTTACTATGTTTCTTTGTCGCATGGCGGTTGCGAAAGCCCCAAAACTGCTTTTTTGGTAGAAGCCTATACTGGTTTGCCCAAGCCTACCCTGGTAGGGGCGCCTTTGGGCATAGAAAAAGCCGGGCAGAAAACCCTCACCGTGGCTGGGGCACAAGCCGGACAGGAGTATGTGTGGTATACCAGCCAGGACGACCACAGCCTGGTGGCAGATAACAACACCGCTACCTATGCCGCCAATTTTACCCAAACCCAGGTAATGTATGTGGCACTCAAAAACGACAAAGTGGGTTGTGTGGGCGAAAAGCTGGCCATTCCGGTGCGCATTATGCCCACCTATGCCAATGTAACCGAGGCTGACCTGAACATTACTGGGGTACAAACCCTGCGGGTAAAAGAAACCAATCAGGCCAACCTGGATGCCTTGTCAGTCACCAATCGCCAAACTTTTTGGGACAAAGTATATTTAGATGGTTTGGGCAGACCCATCCAAAGCCTGAGCCAACAAACTTCGCCGGGCGGAGCCGATGTGGTAAAGGCTGTAGTATACGATGAAATAAGTCGTACCCCGCTTACCCATTTGCCCTATACCTCTAGCGAAAACCTGAAGGGTTTTAAACCCAATGCCATTACCGCCATTGAAAGTTTTTATGCCGATGGGGCCGGAGGCAACCGAGTCACTACCAGCAAGCCTTACGCGCTGACTACTTTTGAGGCTTCACCGCTCAACCGAGCATTTGCACAATACGCCCCCGGCAATAGCTGGGTAGGCGCGGGCAAAGGGGTGACCACCGATTTGTGGACCAATCCTGACCCCCACCAGGCAAGCACGGCATCTTTTGACAAAGTAAGGTTGTTGGAGGTAAATAATGCGTTGGCAAATGCGGAGGTAACGGTTCGCCCAGGCGAATTGACCCTGTCCACTCTCCAAACCAAAAGCAATGGGCAACCAGTTACCCATTATCAGGCAGAACCCAAGATAGTACTAAGCGAGGGCTTTAGCATTGCCGATACCGACCCCGCCATTACCTTTGAGATCAAAGAAAGTGACCAAAACAAGCCTGCTGTAGCAGGGTTTTATGCGGCTGGGCAACTCAGCCGGGTAAGGGTGACCGATGAAGATGGCAAGCAAACCGAAGAGTTTAAAAACAAGTCGGGACAAGTCATACTCAAACGCGCCAGGGTAGACGCCCACACCTGGGCACAAACTTATTATGTATACAACGACTTTGGTCAGTTGAGTTATGTATTGCCTCCAGCGGCAGTCAAAGCATTGGATGAGGCCAATTGGGACTTTGCCGCGGTTGATGCTCAGCTGGACAAGCTTTGGTACCGTTATTATTACGATGCCCGGGGGCGACTCATCAGCAAAGAAGTGCCTGGGGCAGGCAAGGTAATGATGGTGTATGACAAACGCGACCGTTTGGTGCTTTCGCAAGATGCCAACCAACGCCACCTGGGCAAGTGGAGTTTTACCAAGTATGACCAGCTCAACCGCCCTGTGATGACGGGCATGTACACCAGCACCCAAACCCGTTTGGCGCTACAAACGCCCTGGATGCCCAATTGGCAGCCCTGGATACGCCAGCCACGAAAAATTTGACCTGGCGGGCACCCATGGGTATACCAATGTAAGCTTCCCGAACACCGCCCTGGATGTGCACTCGGTGACTTATTATGACAACTATGCCTGGAAAAACGGCCAGACTGCCTACGACTACTCAATAGCCGGGTTGGATGCCCGCTTGGCGACCGAGCCCGTAAACTACCAGGTAACAGGGCAGGTAACTGCTACCAAAACTGCGGTGCTGGATGCCTACGGCGAACGCACCGGATGGTTGACTACGGTCAGCTATTATGATGCCCGGGGGCGGGTATTGCAAACCATTGCCGACAACAACAAAAATGGTCGTGACCTGACCATGACCCAGTATGCCTTTGATGGCAAAGTGTTGCAAAGTGTAGTAAAACACCAAACCACCAGTCCGGCGGCTACTTATTATGTGACCCAGTGGACCAAATACGACCACGCGGGCCGGGTATTGGAAACCTACCAGGACATTGCCAATGGTTATACTTACCGTGATGCCGCCACGGCTGAAGCCTTGGCGAATGCCCAACCTGCCACGGCTTCGGTGACTCAGGTAAGCAAGCTGGCTTACAACGAAATAGGGCAGTTGATCACCAAAAAGCTGGGAAAAAAACAACAGACAACTGAGGCTTTGCAAACCCTCAACTTTCGTTACAACATCAGGGGTTGGATGACCCACCTCAACGATGCTACCCTGAGCACCCACAGCGTAGACGGCGATATTTTTGGGTTTGAACTGAAATATGACCAGGGTGCCACCCAAAACTACCTCAATGGCAACATTGGGCGAATGGTGTGGCAAAGCAGCATAGACCAGGTGCAGCGCCAGTATGACTATACCTACGATGGGCTCAACCGATTGAAAACGGCCAGTTATACCTCTTCGAACGCCGCAGAAAACGGGCGGTATGATGTAAACAACCTGACTTATGACTTGAATGGCAACATTCTGAGCCTTAAGCGCCAGGGTTTGCTGGAGCGTAAACTCAACCTGGCAATGGTGTTTGGTACCATTGACGACCTAAGCTATACCTATGCGGGCAATCAATTGTTGGGAGTAGCCGATGCCGAAGACAGCCAAAACACCGGCGTAGCCGGAGACTTTAGAGATGGACACACCGCTACCGCTCAAGACCCCGACTATATTTATGACGCCAACGGGAACCTGGTGGAAGATAAAAACAAAAAAATAGCGAGTATTGTCTATAATTATTTAAATTTGCCTACGATTATCAATTTTGAGAAAAACCAGCAAATCGTCTATACTTATGATGCTGCTGGAATCAAACTCAATAAGGTAGTCATTGACAGCACGGGCGCGCAAACGAGCCGCACCGATTACATAGGGAGTTTTGTCTACGAAAACGACGAATTGCAATTTGTTCATACTGCCGAAGGGCGTGCTTTGGCACCTGGTACTTTGGACGGAAACGCGGGCTTTGTGTATGAGTATCATTACAAAGACCATTTAGGTAACTTGAGGGTAGCTTTCAGGGAAGGAGAAAAGAAAATTTACCGGGCTGATTTAGAAGATGTTACCACCGATAAACAGCAAGGTTTCGAATACAAAGAAGTTATTATTTCTTCTGATCCGACGAGCGCCAGCAACCATGTAGCCAAACTAACGAGCACCGAGCCGCTAGGAATGTTGCGCAACCTGGAAGTAAGCAAAGGCGATGTGGTAAAAGTGAAAGTGAAGGGTTATTACGCCGGGGGTTCGGTGACCCATAGCAATGCGGTGAACTGGGGGCTGACCCTGGGACAAGTAAACGGCCACTCAAACAGTGGTGAAATCTCTACAGAAAACACGCCTTTTCTACTGAATTTAGGGCTGAGTATTACGCCTAACAACGGGGGTAATAACCCGAACGCCACGGTACCAAGTGGTTACTTAAAATTGGTATTTTATAAAAAAGACGGTACGCCCGTTACCGCCTCGTTACAAATTGCTCATCTGAGCCCAGGCGCCGGACAATGGCAAGACCTGGAACTAACGTATACTGCTACCGAAAGGGGATACTTACAAGCCTTCGTCGCCAATGAAAGCGACCAGGAAGTATTCTTTGATGATATGGTGGTGGAGCATACCCCGCAACTGATTGTACAGGAGAATCATTATTATCCGTTTGGAATGAACCTGCGAGGGATTGAGAAGCAGGGTAAGCCTGAGCATAGGTATCAATATAATGCGGGGACTGAGCTTGAGAAAAGCTTTGAGTTGAACTGGCATGAGACGATATACCGAAGATATGACGCGCAGCTAGGACGCTTCCACGGAATAGACGAACTAGCCCCCTTGATGCCTAGTATTACCCCTTATCAATACGCTTTTAATAATTCTATTTCATTAAATGACCCTACTGGCTTAGCTCCTGAAGGTGATGATGCCATTGAACAAAAGCGCCTGGATGATTGGACTAAAGAAAACGAAGCGCAGGGAAGAGCTCAAGATGCGATGTTGGATGCACAACATGGTAGGTGGCCTTCGAGAAATGGAGTAGGAAATAATTCATCGGAAGGAAACCCCTTTGTGAGAGAAAGAATAATAGATAAATACATTGAGTATGTAGAAAATAAAAATTCTCCTCAAACAAGGCATACACTTATTGTTTGGTCGTTAAGCAGGAGCTTACAATCTGTCAAAACCCCCAGCGGACACATACGTCGCCAAGAAATTGTAAGGATTCGTAGGCTGCTTATAACTCTTAATGACAAAGGGATAATTAACAGGAGAGCCACGCTTGAAGGGGATTCTAAACATTACAACTATCCTTCCCAGTATAATAATAGCAAAGGTTCACCTCGTCCTTTTAAGCGACTAAGCAAGTTATCGCAAAGTAAGTATACGTTTAAAGGTTGGCTTGATAGGGCTGCCTTTGCTGGTCAGATTGATCAACCCATGAAAAACTTAATTTTGCGTTATACAGGTTTTATTAGAAGAAATTCTAGAGCTTTTATATCTGAAAAAACCAGCATGGGAAAGGCACTAGTTGGAACTTATGGCGGAGATAATAATCCATACTTTGATTTTGGGTATTCTCTTGCAGGTGCACTTGCTCCCATACTGGGGTATACTGACCTTGTATTAAAGGGGCTTAATATCATTAGGGGTGACAAAGTAAAATCATTTATATTGCCTGATAAATAGCTTTCAACCCATACAATACGCCTTAACACAGGTTTTTTATAGAGAAAACCTGTGCATTAACAAAAATTAAATATTTATAATTAGATGGCTACAAAAAAATATCTGATCTTATTTTTTCAAATAATGTGTTCAACGTTTCTGGTATCTTTGGGAACTGCAGGCTTTGTCTACTCCCAGAAAAATGATTTTCGTACTCCAGAAATGGTTTTTGTAAAGGGAGGGGCATTTAACATGGGAAGTCCACGCTTTGCGCCCGATGCCAAGCCTACCCACAAAGTTTTACTTGACAGCTATTATATCAGTAAATTTGAAATTACTAACCAAGATTTTGTCCTTTTTCTTAATAACGGAGAATGCACTTGGTTTTTAGACAGCCTTATCAATATCAAACATAAGTATTCAAGTATTAAATACTCAAATAAGCGTTTTTATGTAATAAAGGGTGCAGAAAGGTACCCAGTTACTAGAGTTTCATTTGATGGAGCAAAAGCTTATTGTGCCTGGTTAAGCAATACAACAAAAAAGAAATATCGCTTGCCTACCGAAGCGGAATGGGAGTATGCAGCACGGGGTGGGGTCAAAAGCCGAGGTTATTTGTTTGCGGGTAGCAACAATGCAGAAGAAGTCTCCTGGCATGATAAAACGGCTTTATACGTAGGAGGGGATGATGACCAGCAAAACGAAGTAGGGTTAAAAAAAGGTAATGAATTGGGTATCTATGACATGAGTGGAAATGTAGGTGAATGGTGTGAAGATTGGTTTGATGATGACTATTATGAAAGAAGCGCAAAACGAAACCCCGTGAATAAGGTTATTGATAAGAGGTTTGGAGCACTTAAAGTTGTTCGTGGAGGCTCTTGGAGAGATTTGCCAATGGTTTGTTCTGTTTTTTATAGAATGCAAGCATTTACATATGAGACTAAGCCAATTCTTGGTATTAGGGTGGTAAGGGAGGCTGATTAATCCTGGCTTGGTTTATCCCAATAAATATACAGCCTGATTCATTCACTTGAGTCAGGCTTTTTTATTTCTTATGAACCTGAAAGATAGGAGTTTATGAGTTGCGAAAGTATATGATTGTCTGTACTTTTGCAAGACAGACGATTTGGGATAGTCATCTGTTAAAGTGTAACCCTGTGCTAGTTTAGTGCAGGGTTTTTTGTTTCTTATGAGGCTAAGTTGATTGCATTTGCTAATGTATCCTTTAGGCGTTTGTGAGCCACCGCAGTATCAATCATTGTGTACAAGGACTGTTTTTGCGCCTCATCTAATTCTTCAATCAACTGTATTTTTTCTACCAGTGTTTTGTCATAAGAATCAATATCAAGCTCATCATTTTCTGCAAATAAGTCTGACAATTTAACATTTAAAGCCTGTGCTATTTTCTTAATTGTTGCTAGAGATGGTTCAGCCTTACCATTCTCAAACCTCGAATATTGCCCGCGATCAATGCCAACGCTTAGAGCCACTTCTTTCTGTGAAAGGCTTTTTTTACTTCTTATATCTTTTAGTTTTTTCGCAAAATCCATAGTGTTAATAGCTTATTTATACTACAAATTTACTTTTTAGTGTCTTACTATGCAATATTATTTGTTTTACCTTTTTCTTTAGTTGTATATTTATACAATTATAAATATGTTTGCAATTGTATAAATCTACAACAAAAAAATTTACTATGACTATCTCAGATATTAAACAAAATCTCTCCATCACCACCGTTCTAGCCCACTACGGCTTAAGCGTCAATGGAAGCAACCGCCTGTGTTGTCCTTTTCACGATGACAAAAAGCCGAGTATGGAAATGTTCCCGAAGTCGGACACGGTGTTTTGCTTTAGCAGCAATTGCAAGGTGCACGGAAAGCCTATCGATGTGATTGATTTTGTGATGCACCAGGAGAAGTTGAGCAAACACGAGGCAATTTTGAAGTGTAAGTCGCTGTTAGGTGCCACTGGTGGGGGAGTGGCTGCGGCTCCAGCACAGGCGCAGCCTATGGTGTCTGAAAAAGTGCGCGTAAAGACAATGACGGCGGCTTTTGCTCACTTCCAAAGGTCGTTTGCTCAAAGTAAAGCAGCCCAGGCATACATGCAAAATCGTGGTTTGGAGCGCATCCAGGAAGTAGGTTTTCACGATGGGACGTTGAGCAAGCCTTTGCGTGCCGGGTGAG